>CAZJWN010000030.1:0-9085 GCA_964550105.1 uncultured Gammaproteobacteria bacterium | reverse complement strand
TCATCCCATCAGTCGAGCCCATTTTTGGATCGAGCTGAAGGACCGAGCATACTTCAGTGTCAGATACGGATATGATTTGAAAATATCCTGAGTTGATACGCACTGATTTCGCCGAAGGCGTAGAAAGAAGTGAGATGTAGAGTCGAGTGTTCGCATCAGTTTTGATATCAGCAAACGGCACACTCTTGACCAGGTCCTGTATTTGAGCTCCGGTGCGGATGATGACAGTTACTGAGTATCCCAAACTTGACTTAAGTGACTCCTCTACTTTCATCTGGAGTCTTTTAGATTCTATTGCATTGGTTTTAAATAACACATTGCCACTCGCAAGCACGGTCTGCACATCAGACATGCCCATCTTTTCAAACATCTTTTTCAGATTCTGCATCGTGATCTTGTGATGCCCTCCGACATTGATCCCGCGAAGAAAGGCGACATGGGTAAGGATATTCATGAGTATCGAGTATACGCTCTATTTCTGACGATTAGTTTATATTTCATGGTTTATTTTTTTATGTTTTATATTCATATAGTGCTTTCGCTTCTCTATTGACAATCGTTCGATCGCATAGCGCAGCATCGTGCGGGGCATCTCCGGCGCATGGTGATCGAGAAAACCCGTCAGAGCAGATTCTCGCACACGCTTCCCTACCTCCCGCAACATCCATCCAACCGCCTTGTGGATCAAATCATGTTTGTGATGCAGGAGATGTGAAGCGATATATAACGACATTTTCTCATTACCTAAACTTATTGGATAAAATGATGCGAGGACGATGATGCGCACTGTCCACAGATGCGTGCTGGCAATACACTCATCGATAAACTGTTTGCGCTCGTCGTGTTCCATATGGTCACATACGTATGGGCCGATGATCTGAGGACTTGAAAGATCGACGAGATCCCAGTTATTGATGTATTGGACATGTGACATGTAAAACTCACCTAGTTCTGACACAGAATATATTTTGTGTTTGGCAAAATAGACGAGGATGAGGAGCGCCGTCAGGCGCTCCTCATGATACTCACTCTTGATCAGCTGACCCACATCATCGAGTATCGCATCATGGGCATACTTTTTGATGATTGCGCGAGTCATCGGGACAGTGAGACCAAGGAATTTGTCTCCTTCGGCGTACTCACCGGGACCAGTTTTGAAAAAGCGCGCGAGCAGCATGCTTTTCTTTGCGTCTGCTTTTGATCGAAGGTCTTTTGTGATTGAGATAAGTAAATTTCTTGGCATATACGAGTTATTTAAGGTATATCAGGAGGTACCTCAGCATTGCCAGTATTTTCTGCTGGTCGTCGTCCTAAATTTACTAACATTTCGTTTAATTCAGCATTGACCTTAGCCCTTTGTTGCTCCAGCAGTGCTAATTGTGCCCTAATGTACTCTTGAAGAAATGATAATAGCTTTGCCCGGTGAGCTTTGAGCAGCATCAACCTATCAGCATAGGTATCACACCGTTCGACTCTCTCTCTAAACTCAACTGAACCATCATCGGTAAACTCTGGGTCAACATCACCAATCTTGGGTTGATCACTAAGCAGTTCAACGAAGCCAGGAATTCGTTGTACAGCTCGGCCAAGAGAGAAGTATCCTCCGAGATCGTGGACACTATTTGCAACTGTATCTGATAGACCACTATTTTTGAGCCCACTTGATACCTCATTCTCCCATATCCTTCGCAGTTCTTGCTGTTTGCCAAACTCATCATATCCCCAGGGCATTTCAAGAGCATCAATTAAGCTGGTTAGCTGAGAAATTTGCTGGTTAGATATCAGTCGAGATGCTTTTTCACGTAGTTCTTTTACTGTTGCTGGTAATATCTCGCTTGGCTCTTCATGATAGCGCATCAGAGTTGAGCCAAGCCACACTTTCACATCTTCCGCAGTGATTTCCGATGGAGTGGGTCTCATACTAAGTAGTTGTGGTAATTCAGTATCAACAAGATCCATAAACACATCGGAGAACATAGCTCTTATTTCTTTTCCCCCTACTTTCCTACTCATATGTTCTGGAAGAAGTGTCGGTCCATCATCATACTTTGCTTCGTACGGGGGGAGTTGAGGTAATTTTTCTGGTGTGGCAGCAGGAACTTCGGTCATATTTGGTGTGTATTGGTTATGCTGTCCGTTCTCGTCAAAAATCAGGCTCATTAAGTATACTTCACTTCATGAGTACATCCAAAAGTACGACAGATTTTATCCTCGATCAACTTGGAAACAGCCCGCGATTTCGTGTCCGGGCGATGTTTGGTGAGTATGCACTCTATGCAGACGAGAAGGTTGTGGCATTGATTTGCGATGACACGCTTTATGTCAAAATAACCGATGCAAACCGAGTGAAGCTAGCCGACCATGAGCAAGGCCCGCCCTATCCAGGTGCCAAACCGCACTGGATCATCACCGAGCGAGACATGAGAGACGCGGATACTTTTCAAAATATACTTATCTCCGTTGCCCAATCTGTGCCTGCGAAGAAAAAGAAACCCACTCCCCAGAAATGAGTGAGTCGTATACAATAACACCTCTATGTCACCTACGAAACAGTCACTACGGAAACAGATTGACGCGCATACAGCAACTGCCTTTCAAAAAAAAGTCTGGCGTGCACTCCTCGATATACCATGCGGCGAGGTGTGGCCTTATGGAAAGCTTGCAAAATATATCCATCATCCAAAAGCTGTCCGGGCCGTAGGGACCGCAGTCGGTGCAAATCCATTTGCCCCTGCCGTCCCCTGCCATCGCGTCGTGAGATCAGATGGGACCATCGGCAAGTATTCCGGCAAAGGCGGGACAGAAGGTAAAAGAAAGCTGCTACGAAGTGAAGGTGTCTTGTTGAGATAATTCTTTCCCAAACACATACAACTCTTCCTCCGCACGGGTGATGCCGGTATACAGCCACCTACGCCACATGAGATCATCCATATGTTTTGAGCGTTCTTCAAAGAGGATCACGCGCTTTGCCTGACTACCTTGGGCCTTATGCACAGTAGTTGCGTAGCCAAACTCAAACAGGTCACCGGTAGCAGTTGCTGCACGATTATCAGTAAAGTTCAGGGCTGTGGTTGTGCCAAACTGCTTGCGCGCGATACGGCCACTGTAGTCTTTGTCCATATCGTCCATACTAATCGTTGCTTGATACCATTCGTCCCCTACTGGTTCTATCGATTTGATCGTGCCAAGCATACCGTTGGCGATTTTTACTTTGTTGTTGTTTCTCAAACAAATCACGCGGTCACCTCGCACTGGTTCAGAAGACTCAAATCCAAGTAGGCCACGGATATGTTTATTGAGCTTTGTCCGGGTTGCGTTAAATCCACACAAGACAAGCGTGTCATCGTCATATTTCGCGAGCAGCTCCTGCATGGCTTCCTGACTATCTGATGAGGCCATGTCGTACTTGATCACCGTATCGCTATATGTCCCCATCCGCACTACTCCATGCTCACGAGCTTGGATCGAAAGACCAATGATCGGGTTTTCGGCTGCTTGCCGATGGATGTGATCGAGTCTGATCTGTGGATCAGACATGAGAGAAAAAGATCCTTGTATCGGCGGTAGCTGCCCATGGTCACCTACCACGAGGATAGGTACCTTGTATGATAAAAGATGTTGCCAGATGCGCTCATCCACCATCGATCCTTCATCGACGATGAGCAGAGTACGATCAATCGTATCTTTTTTGTTCCATCCGATAATATTTTCTTTATCATCGAGTAGGGGTGTGTAGATGAGCGAGTGGATCGTGCCGACTGTATCGTCAGGTTTGACGGCAGACTGATCACGGAGCTTATTTTTCAAAACACGTGCAGCTTTACCAGTGTAGCTGACAAATCCTACTTTGAGTTTGGGATGTAGTGTGTGCAGACTACTGCGCAGATGTGCGACTAGAGTGCTTTTCCCCGTGCCCGCATAGCCGCCAAGGGTGATGTACTGGCTCTCACGATGGGGATCGCTATACCAGCGCATGATCGTGTCATGGGCATGTTTCTGGTCAGGAGAAAGAGTGAGCATACGGGATCAAATATACCTTTCGCAGCTCAGATTGCTACGGGTATAAGTACTCGTACGCTCATTTTTAGACTATTTCGTTTCTAAATAAGCTACGATTGCTAAGCACACCACTTTCACGAGAGCATTTTTGTTTTGAGTCGGAGTGAGTTGCTCACCACCGAAACACTTGAAGATGCCATGGCAAGACCGGCAAATATGGGATTGAGCACTATCCCCCACAGAGGATACAAAAGTCCTGCGGCCACAGGGATCCCAACAATATTGTAAATAAATGCCCAAAATAGATTTTGCTTGACGGTCAACATAGTGCTCCGCGAGAGATCTATCACTTGCGATATTTTACTGATGTCACCATGGATGAGGGTGATATCTGCAGACTCGATAGCCACATCAGTGCCGGTTGCCATCGCGATCCCTACCTCGGCCTGCACGAGTGCTGGAGCATCATTGATCCCATCTCCAGCCATCGCAACCACGCGCCCATTCGACTGAAGTTCCTTGATCTTTCCGGCTTTTTCTGCAGGGAGCACTTCTGCTATCACCCTGTCTATCTTCAGCTGTTTGGCGATATAGTGGGCCGCATGAGTATTGTCACCCGTGAGCATGATGACCTCGATATGCATCTTGTGCAATTTCTCGATCGCACTTTTTGCATTATCTTTCACCGTGTCGCTGAGTGAAACTAGTCCAACATTTTTCCCATCAATCTCGATGATGACGACTGTCTTTCCCTGTTGTTGGAGTTCTGTGAGTTTTTTATCTGATTCGTTAGAATCAGGTTTATGAATATATATCTTTCGCCCCTCTGCTGTTGCCTTTACACCCACTCCTTCAAGGGCAGCGAAGTCAGTCACCTGCAGGTGAGGTATTTTCTTTGTCTCGGCATACTGAGCGATTGCTTGAGCGAGGGGGTGCTCTGAAAGTTTCTCTACACTCGCTGCGAACTGTATGAGCATGTCACTTGTATATGACTTATCGTAGACGACGATATCGACTACCTCAGGTGCACCTTTGGTGAGCGTACCTGTTTTGTCCAGGACCACGGTATTGACTTTACTCAAAAGCTCGAGGCTTTCGGCATTTTTGATCAAGATACCATTTTCAGCACCCTTGCCTACTCCGACGATGATCGCTGTAGGCGTGGCAAGACCTAGAGCGCAAGGACAAGCTATGATCAATACTCCGACAAATGAAAGTATGCCATACGATATGGCGAGTGATTGTCCGAGGAAGTATGTTCCGACTCCGACCCAAAGCAGCAATGAGAGCAAGGCAATCACCAGGACGATAGGAACAAAAATGGCTGAGATCCGATCAGCGAGTGCTTGGATAGGTGCTTTCGATCCTTGGGCATCCTCGACCATCTTGATGATCTGTGCAAGCATAGTATCAGTACCGACTTTTTCTGCCTTGCAGGTGATGTTGCCTTGTTTATTGATCGTTGCACCGATGACCGCGTCCCCTACTTTTTTATCCACGGGTATTGATTCACCAGTGATCATGGACTCATCGATGGATGTGTACCCTTCGGTGATCGTGGCATCGACCGGGATTTTGGCACCCGGCTTGATGATGATCAGATCACCTACTACCACTTCACTTACCGCAATCTCTACCTCTTTACCTTCTCTGATAACTGTTGCAGTTTTGGCTTGGAGACCGAGGAGTTTTTTGATGGCATCACCCGTGCGTCGCTTGGATCGTGTCTCGAGATATTTTCCAAGAGTCACGAACCCGATGACGACGATGACCACGTCAAAGTACGTGTAGTCAGGTACTTGGATCAAGGAGCGCACCTGTGGAAAGAGAGTGATGATCGCACTGTAGAGATACGCAGTTAGTGTACCGATGCCGACGAGTGTATCCATATTGGCTACTCGGTGGCGGAGAAACATCACGACACCATTGAGAAATGGTTTACCCACCCAGAAAATCACGACCGTTGAAAGCATCAGAAGTATGATATTGAAAAGCTCCATCGGGATAGGAAGATTTGGTACAAATGAAAACGTCCGGGCCAGGATATCCCACATCATCAGAGCAAAAGTCGCCAGCGTGATGGGGAGTACAAATTGCACTTTGTTTTCCTGTTCTATCGTCTCCTCTTGCGAGTCCATCTTGCTCATGTCGTGATGCATTTCGCCCATATCTTCCATGAGATTTGGTTTGGGTAGTACTGAATATCCATAGGGCTGGATTGCTCCATTCAACTTCTTCATACTCACCTTCTCATCATCGAAAGAAATCTTTGCTTTTTCAGTCGCATAGTTCACACTCACCTCTTTGACCCCGCCGAGTTTGCGTAACTGTAAATCGATGATATTCGCACAGCTTGCACAGTGCATTCCCTTTATATTGTATGTATCAGTTATCATGTTTTAAATATGTATTTATATTTTGTACCAATTCTTTCTCCATTCTTTGAGCATAGTGCCACTTGTGGTGAGAAATGCTTCGACTGCATCTGCATTATTCAAAACCTCTGATCTACTCGACTTCGTCCGTACCTCTTTGGTCATCACGATTCCCGCCTCATGATGAGCTATGACCGCATTCAAAAATCTGAGATCAAAAGACGCATCATGGGTGCCGAGGTTCGGTACGATCGGGTCCTTGACCGCTCGAGTATCGCCATACCAGGCTTTTTTCCAAGCGTATAACTCTGCGATGAGTACGGGTTCATTTTTCTGTATTTCTTTCGCAAGATTCTGGACTTCTGGTCGCTTGCTCACCTCTGCTTGTTGTGCGACCAAGATCGCGCCACGATGATGAGCAATCATCGCATCTACATATCTCAGATCAAGCCATTTGTCAGCGCGACCGAGATCCATGGTGCTTTTGTCGTACATGGTGAGTGTGTACTGTGGAGTGAGAAAATATCCTACACCAATACCTATGATTGCACATACAATCATGAGAGACGTTGCTAAGTAGATCGATATTTTGTTCATAAAAAAATATTAATAATAATTGGTGATCATAATCACTTTCTTTTTAGTTTGTATACCTTAAGTATTTCGGAAGTTGCAGTCTCGGTCTCTCCGCTTTTGATCTGATCCACCACACAGTGCTGGATGTGGCTCTCAAGAAGTGTATCCTCGATGTTTGAGAGACTTTGCTTGACGGCAGAAGTTTGTGTGATGACGTCGATACAGTACTTGTCTGATGCGATCATCTGTTGGAGTCCACGGATCTGACCCTCAATGATTTTGAGATGGCGGATGAGTTTTTGTTTATTGTCTTTCATAGATACATGATACCCCCCCGGGGGTATCATGTCAAGGGGATCATGTTCGACCATTTTTGAAAGTGAGCTCAGGCTTGACATTGCGCATACTTAGGATCATCATGAAGCATGACCACATCTATACTTCTCCCTCAACCAATCGCAGATTTGAGTCCAAAGTCTCGCAGTAGAGGCATGGTCGTGACGGGTGAGTCCGGCACAGGAGCATCAACTTTTCTCCTCAATCAGGTTACTGCTGATCTGACAAAAGGGAGACGAATCATACTTTTTGACCCATGGGGTGATATGGCGATCCAGCTACAGAAAACATACTCCGATATACTGGTCTGGAAAGTAGGGGTCAAAGAGCCGAACAGTTGCAGTGTTGATCTGTTTGCAAATGGGATCAGGAAGATTTCTCATGATATGGTGAGCGAGCGAGTCATGAAGCTCATGTATACCCTCTTTGATCCATCAAACACGGGGATCATCGGACCACGGTTTGCCCATACGATGCGCAACAGCATCGCCGTACTTCGTGATGTAGGTGAGGCAAGCTTTAGCAACTTGCAACGATTGCTGACGGATACATCGTATCTCACCTCCATCTTGCCTCGTGTGATCGATCCCAGTGCCAAAGCATACTTTACAAAAGTACTGGAGACGGCCAATGATACGAGCAAGTCAGATATACTCGAATATATCTTACCAAAGCTCAGTATGGTGACACCCGATAGTCAACTCGGGATGATACTCGACGCATCGATCACCAAACCATGGAGTGAGGTCGTCAAATCAGCGACGAAAGTCATCGTGGTAGACCTATCCGCACTCAGCATGCAAAACCAGATGCTGTCTGTCGCATATAGTCTGATCGTACAAGACCTCATCCATACGCTTCATAGCGACCAATCGATGGGAGAACAGCTCTCAATATATATCGACGAAGTACAACGGATAGGGAGTCAAGCGAGCCAAGCACTTTCGCATGTATCGAGGCGAGCTGATGCATGGTACACATCCACTGTCCGAGATCTCTATACCTTGCCTCCGACTGAAATGCACGGATACCTTGTAGGGAAGACCCTTGTGTCATTTCGAGTGAGTCCTCCCGATGCGAGACTTCTTCTCCCCTATTTTGAATCGTTTGACGATGACGTCAAATTGGATGTATTGCCAGACTTTGAAATCGTCGCCCGGATTCGTTCAGATCGCGGAATCATTTTTGCAAAATCACCAAGTAGTGCCGCTGGATGATTCGTATTGAGGGTGCTTAGATTACTTCTATCACTATTTCTATACGGTCGTTCGATGAAGACCTTACGCATCAGAAAATATTTGGGGAAACTTCATTTTGGTCAGCTGCCATGAGGCGATCGTCCCGGCGTTCCACACCCTGCTGGTCATGATCGCATCCTCGAACTCAGCAAACGCAAACGACACCACCTCTATGTCTTCAGTGACATCTAGTTTCTGTGACGAGTTAAACTCTAGATCATCCGCAAGGTAAACATGTAGTTTCTCCGTGCCTTTGGTTGGAAAGGTGGCGAGGACAGCGAGTAGATGCAGTTGTTTTGGATCGATATGGATGCCCACCTCCTCCTCTAGCTCGTGTGCGCCGCGCACAGCTATATCGGTATCTTCTGACTCGATGCGTCCGGCTGGAAACTCGAGCACCACCTCATCGAGTCCAGGTTTGTATTGATTTACCAAAACCACCCTTTTATCCTTGGTGATCGGGACCACCATGACGGCATCTGTGACAGTAGTGACCACGAAATCATCGACGACGTGACCGTTGGGCAGAGTATATGAACGTCTCTCAAGCGGAAACCAAGT
>CAZJWN010000029.1:0-9187 GCA_964550105.1 uncultured Gammaproteobacteria bacterium | reverse complement strand
ACCGTTGCATTTTATGAGACCACACAATATGTATTTGAACAATTTCTGCGACTTATCGCACCAATCGTACCGTTTCACTCTGATTACTTGTATCGGGCGTTGACTGGTCGAGACTCTGTGCATCTCGAAACATGGCCAAAAACAGACCAAGTACTGATCGACGCGCAGCTTGAGACCAATACAGCGATTGCTAGACGCATCTGTGAATCAGGTCATCAGATACGCAAGGCAAACAATTGGAAAGTACGCATGCCGCTGCGCAAGATCGAGGTGACTATTGAAGATGACAGTTCGAGTATCACCGACGATCTTTGGCAAGTGGTCCTCGATGAGCTCAATATTAAAAATATTGTGGTTAACGGTAAACAAAGCTATCCGAAGATTGTGCATAAGGTCACTGATGAGCAACTTACGTACGAAGGAAAAGTCAGAGACATCATACGCGAGGTACAAGCGCTCCGAAAAGAGGCAAAAATAGCTATTGGCCAATCGGTCAAACTCCAAGTGCCCCGAGAATATGAGTCCTATTCTGAAGAAATCAAGAAACAAGCTCGGATCAGTGAGGTCGTGGTTGGTGATACTTTGTGCCTTATCTCGTAAATAGAGATTGTTTTAAGTCGTTTTTCAGGTATAATAATCCCTCATGAACACCCTTGCAGTCATCAAATCAGGTGGAAAGCAATACATCGTCAAGCCGGGTGACGTCATCACTGTAGACAAGATAGATGGTGATGTTGGGTCAAAAGTTGAACTCATAAAACTTGCAAATATATCGACAGATGGCTCCTCAGTAGAGCTTGGTACCCCAAGCATGAAGTCTTCTGTATCGGCCGAAATAGTTGAAACTGGCAAAGGAACCAAAATCAGAGTAGCAAAGTTTAAGGCAAAGGTGCGGTACCGAAGGGTTACTGGCTTTCGTCCAACTCTTTCCAAGCTCAAAATACTCACTGTATAACGAGTTTATTTACTGAAAAGCACACACTATACATATATGGCACATACCAAAGCACAAAAAGCTACCAAAGGAAATCGAGACTCGTTTTCAAAGCGTCTTGGCGTCAAAATCTTTGGTGATCAGGTAGCGAAATCTGGTCATATCATCATCCGTCAGCGGGGTAACAAGTACTTTGCTGGAAAAAATGTCCTGCAGGGTGTCGACTACACCCTCATGGCTCTCAAAGACGGAGTAGTGAAATTCTACGTTCGTCGTGGCAAACAGTACGTAAGCATCGTGTAATCTGCGTAGTGCTCAACCTCCTCTGTTTTGTGATGACATATTAATTTGTATTACTGTATACTTTTGATATGCCAGATCACATTCTTGAAGATAAAATTAACGAGATTCAATCGGAAAAAAACCCTTTGAATCAGGCACGACTCATCCTGCAACTCCGTGAGCTACATCTCGTATCAAATGTCCGACTCGCAAGTTTGCTTGGGGTAAAACCATCTCACCTATCTCATCTTGTCCGTATACTGCGACTACCAGAAATAGTGCTTGATGGCTATGCATCCAAAATGTTATCGCTCACCCACCTGATCATCATGTCTCGTGTGTCAGATCCGGACAAGCTCGTCTCTCTGTATGAGGAAATACTAGCTAGGAATCTGACCATCGCGCAAACAGAGCACCGTGTCAGAGAGATTCTTTATCAAGTAGATTCACTAGGTCAGTATTTGGGTACAGACAAGCTGCGGATGTATGAGGAGCGACTGATATCTGCGCTTGGTGCTGGAAAAGTAAAGATTGTTCAAACGCGTATAAAGTGTAGTATCACTATCGAACTCAAAGGTAATCTCGATCTCACATCTCAGTACCTTGAGGATATTGCGTCACGGTTTCGTCGCAAAAAGCTTCGATCTGCAGATGTGAAAGCGATACCCCATGTTTCTGACATGCAGACTGATAGCGGGCCTACTTCTGACAGCGATGTGCATGAAGTGTCTTCTCATAAACATGAGACTTCGAGCCGATATGGTATGGTAGAAGTACCTCGTATCCATGCTCACTCAGGCTCATCCACTCAGATCCCTGCCAAAGACACCATCCCACGAGAACCACCTAGATATGAAAAACATACCTTGGATCCAGTTAATGACACAGATGAGCTAGGTGAGCTAGACAAAGATGATGCTGATATCAATCAACAGGACGAGGTACGACATACACACCATGACACTTCAAATGACGATGAACCTATCCGCTAGCATACTAGTTTGTAGGTCGATTGATAGGCCCTGCAGTATTGAGCGGAAGATATCGGAAGAAAACGACTCCTATGACCTGGTCTTGACTCACTGGTCCAAATACTCGGCTGTCCAAAGAACCGGGACGATTGTCACCCATCAGAAACAGCGAGTCCTTCGGTACTACAATCAGTTCATTTTCTTGATAGAGAGAATTACTGAATAGCTTTGATTTCTCCTTGATATAGCTTTCAGTTTGCTTATTGCCATTGAGATATAGATCGCAATTGACCGGCTCGCCAAAATTCTCAGAACAGTTTGTAAACATGATCGTATCACCGGGAAGGCCTATCACTCGCTTTATGTATTCTATGTCGTAGTCCTGGTTCACTTTTTTTGGAGCATGGAACACTACGATGTCGCCTCTTTCAGGCTTTCGCAGCTTATATGTGATTTTGCTGGTAAATATATAGTCTTGATCTTCAAAAGTGTGTGACATAGATTGTCCTTTGACCTGGTTTGGTTGAATCAAAAATATATACAAAACCATGAATATTGACCCAACAAAAACCACCGTTTCCAAAATATCCATGACAAAAAATATGACACCTTGAAGCAATTTCATACAGAGATGATAAATGATTTTTGTGCATTTAACAAGAGGGGACAGGCGACTCACCGATTGGTATAATGATTCGAGGTCGCTTAGCTCAGTTGGTAGAGCGTTGCATTCACATTGCAAATGTCACAGGTTCAAGTCCTGTAGCGACCACAGAGTTGTATATATCATATGTTAACTATCGCTTTACTCACACACAACAATGCCCATACCATTGCACGCACAGTACAGGACCTTTCATGGTCAGATGAGGTGCTGATCATAGATGATAATTCAACAGATAACACAGTACAATTGGCCGAAAAAGCTGGTGCTCGAGTGATCATCCACGAATTAAAAAATAACTTTGCAGCTGCACGCATGCTTGCGTTGGAAGAATCAAAAAATGATTGGATATTTTTTCTCGACACCGATGAAACACTTGATAAGGCTGCTGTATCATCAATCAAAGATATCAACTTTCACTCAGTGCAAGAGGCGGGATTTCGGATACCACGCATCGACTATTTTTGGAATCGTCGGATCACCCGTGGTGAGGTACGATCGGCTTCACACCAAGGTATCATCAGGCTAATACATCGATCACGTGGAGAGTGGGTAGGCAAGGTACATGAGCGATTCGTCCCCACCGGTACAGTGGGTATGCTCACTGGTGCAATAGAACATCGATCACATAGATCAATTAGTGATTTTCTTGAGAGGATCAATTACTACAGCGATATTCGAGCTCTAGAGCTGCAGGATCAGTCAAGAACTCGGACTATTATCGAAATGATTGTCCTCCCAGCAGGCAAATTCATTAGCACGTATATCTTTCGACTTGGCATTCTTGATGGACCAGTTGGCTTTGTATACAGCTTCATGATGAGCTTTCATAGTTTTTTGGTCCGAGCAAAAATCCTTACACGATATAGCAAATATGTATGATGCTTATACTCGTATATATACTCACTTTCTGTTTGCTTCTTGGACAAATTACGTACATTAATCTTGGCTCTGGGATACGTTTCTACTTGGTCGAGCCTTTATTGCTCCTGTTTATTGCGGTGTGCATATATCAATCTGGTCTAGCTCCACTTAAAAAATTGGCTAGGTATAAACTATTGGTAGTTTGGTTTATCTGGATCTTCATTGGGTGGTTGCTATCTGGCATATCGAATGGGATGACTTCAAATATACAATCAGCTTTGTATGTCATTAGACTACTTGTGTTTGTTGGAGCTTCATCATACCTCGCGCAGATACAATTGAAGGATAAACCGAGGCTATTGCTCTACGCCATACCCGTACTGTGTCTGGCACAGTATATCTTTCTTCCTGATCTTCGATTTTTACAGCAATATGGGTGGGATCCGCACATGTATCGGGCCGTGGGCCTGATCCTTGATCCACCTGTTGTCGGGAGTGTCCTGGGGATACTTTGGACTGGACTATTGATGCGACTTGACGTATCTAACCACAAAATTATAAAAGCGCCTCAGATCGATATCTTACTTCTTGCAATTCTATTTGTCAGTCTTATCCTTTTGTATTCTCGGAGTACTTATATTTCTTTACTTCTTGTTACTTCGATATATTTGGTTTCGAAGAGGAAATGGGTATATTTTGGGGTGTTTATAGGGTTCACGTTGCTTGCAATTAGACTTGCTCCGCTCACTATCCCGACCACGATGAATCTTGAAAGTTCCAAACTCGATCGTTCATCTACGACGATCTCACGGATGACAGAGATACAAGAGGGCTTAGCTACGTGGCAAACTAGTCCACTATTGGGCATAGGATACGGCAGAGTTTCAGAATATAAATCACGTTTAAGCGTATATGGTACTACTTTACTAGATAACCATGCTAAGTCGGCCTTTCATTCATTTTGGATCACTCAACTCGCATCTACCGGTATTGTAGGACTAGTCATCTTGCTATTTTTACTCTTCAGGCTCATGCTATGGAGAAGTGAGTTGCTTTATCCGATATTGTGGGTATCGATCATTGGGGTGTTTGATAATGTAGTTTTCCACCCACTCGTATTACTCGCTTTTATCCTTCTTTTCTTGTCCAGACCCTCACAAGCTACTTAATTTTCAATTATTCATTGTTAATTTTTCATCGACCATGAGCCCCTGGGCAGAATCGAACTGCCGTTTACGGTTTACGATACCGCCGTTCTACCACTGAACTAAAGGGGCTGATTCTATTTTGATACACGACTCACATTTTCTATCTGAGCGGGCGAAGGGAATTGAACCCTCTGTCTTCTCTTTGGGAAAGAGACATTTTACCGGTAAACTACGCCCGCACTCACTTTCACCTCTTATGAAATAATAGCTATGAGAAATACTTCAACACGCTAAAACTCAGCTATCTCAGTCTGTATGGCTTCGTTTTGGCAAGTATAGCAAAGCTACGAAAAAACCCAAGCGGTTCCGGCGCTTGGGTTTAGTTGTTTGATTTCATTTGAGTCAGCTATAACTCATCTGAAATGTATTCTATTTGAGTTTCAGCACTTGTCCAACCTCAATATAATCAGGGTAACTCAGATTATTTAACGTTGCTATCTTGGTCCACTCGTATGCATTGTTGTATTGTGTCGTTGCAATATTCCAGAGACTGTCACCTTGTACTACGGTGTATGTCGCTGGGATACTTGAAGGATTTTTGGTCGACACACCGTCTCCGTTTACACTGCCTATGACTGTTGAGTCTTTGGCTTTAACTGACGGGATAGTGAGCTTTTGACCAACTGCGAGATTGTCCATATCCTCTAGCTTACTGGCTGACGCTATGTCAACATAGTTATATCCTGATCCATAGGCTCGTTCGGCTATGTCCCAAAGATTGTCACCCTCGGCCACGGTGTACTCTTTGCCAAGAGCTGGTTTTGTAACAGTTTTCTCAGCCATGACACTGACAGTTGGCTCAAGGACCATATCTGCAGCTGGGGTAGAGGTGACCTCAGGATCCGCAGATCCACCAAATATACCTCGCAACCGATCCATGAAGCTCTTTGATGGTGCTTCAGTTGGACTGATCTCAAAGTTGGGTTGATTAGACTCGTCTACGCTGAGTGCGGTATCTAATCCGAGGAATACATTTTCCTCTCCCTTGGTTGGTAACACGGCTTCTTTTGCGACCGTAGTGGGTGATACGGCTGCCTTCATGACTTCCCTTTTTTCTGTGTCTACAGTATCTGCTTTTGCGACCAGGGTAGGCGTGACCATCTCTGTACTGGCAGATTGAGCAGAGATATCAGCAGGTCCTGTTGACTTTGGCCTGATAAAGGAATAAAAGGTTGATAAAATAACGATTGCGACAGATATGCCCAACAACATCATAAAGAACTTGTCTTTGAGAAGAGACTTGAGTTCAGAGATGTATGCATTGTCGCTCTCCGGTGGTGGGCTCATAGAAAGTAAAACTTATAATGTACTGGTGTCTATCGTAACAAATACAAAACAGTAGACAAATAGTATCTTCTATATCAAAATGATATTTAGTCTGTCATCACAATCCAAAATGAGTATTATCCTCGCCGTTGGTCTGTTTATCTATCTCCTGTGTTTGAATCTCTTGTCGACCTATCGCAAAATACAACAAACGACAGATGACATCCGCCAAAGAGCAGATGAGATGGCCAGGTTATCATCCGATGACTCGACATATCTCATATACGACAAAATCCAAAAACACCAAGTCGATCACTTAAAGAAGCTTTTGACATCATATTCAGGTACACTACTCAGATGGATAAAGATGGTAGAATTCAAGACAAGTACTCAAAACAAGTAGGGTTCACAAGTATCAATATGCAGGTGTGTATTTTTAGCTATTAGTAATAGTACACACACTATAAGCGTATTTAATTTTGAATAGTTTGAAACTTAGCTAAAAAATGACTTTGTAAATTGATAAGTTGTAGAATAATTTATTTACACGATACAGTGCATTTATGCTGTTACAAAAGTAAATATATAGTTACAATTTTACGAATTTATTTGTACATGACTACAATTAACATGAAGTATCTTGCCCAGCTAAGCAAGCTTACCCTTACAGAATCTGAGGAGAAAAAGTTTGCTGGACAGGCAGAGGAAACGATTGAGTACATCAAGAATCTTAATCAGCTTGATACGTCAAAAACTAGCCCAACATCCTCAGTCACCGGAACAACGAATGTTTTTAGATCTGATGTGCCTAATAAAAAGCGCAATTTGAAGTCAAAAATCTATTCAGTTTCTCGAATCATGTGACTATGAAAACTGTCCTTTTGAACTCACTTGTCGAACTTGTTAATCTGCTCAAGAGCAAGTCAATATCTGTCAAGGAGATCAACTCACTGTATCTAGAGCGTGCAAAGAAGCTAGATAGCAAGCTCAATAGCTATGTTACCCTTGCGCCAGATGTCGATACAGCCAATATTCAGTTGGCAGTGAAGGACAACTTTTGCACCGAGGGCATACGTACTACTGCCTCATCCAGGGTGCTCGACGGGTTTGTGCCTGAGTACAGCTCTACGGTGACAGATAAACTGCACAAGCAAGGTTTGAGTGTGCTAGGCAAGACGAATATGGACGCCTGGGCTCATGGATCAAGCACAGAAACCTCTGACTATGGTCCAAGTAAAAACCCGTGGGATGTATCCAAAATGCCCGGTGGTTCATCGGGTGGATCTGCGGTCGCAGTGGCGGCTGGTTTGAGCGTAGCTGCGATCGGGAGCGAAACTGCTGGATCCATACGTCTCCCTGCGAGCTGGTGTGGGGTCGTAGGTCTGAAGCCCACCTATGGCAGGGTCAGTAGATACGGTGTTGTTGCTATGGGATCCAGCCTCGACTGTCCAGGACCACTGACACGAACTGTTGAGGACGCTGCATATCTGCTCGGACTTATCGCTGGACATGATCCTTATGATGCTACTTCAAGTGAAAAGCCTGTTGGTAACTATCGTGAACTGATGAAATCGGGTAAGAAATACAAAATAGGTATCCCTCAAGAGTATCTCAAGGGTCTTCCCAGTGATGTAAGAGAGTCAATAGACACATCGCTCAAGCACCTCGAGAAGCTTGGGCACACTATAAAGCCAATACACTTGCTCGATCCAGCTTATTCGATATCCGTCTACACGATCTTGCAAAGGGCCGAAGTATCATCCAATCTGGGTAGGTATGACGGTATCCGCTATGGCGCAGGACGCGATATATTTGGTGAAGAAGCGAAACGCCGCATCATGCTGGGCACATACACCTTGGCACATGGTTACTATGATGCATACTACAAGAAAGCTCAAAAAGTCCGTACGCTCATCATCGATGATTTTAATCGTGCTTTTCATGATGTTGAACTCATAGCGGGACCAGCCACTCCGGTAACTGCACTACCGCTAGGTGATTCTGAAAAGTATCCGTTCTTTGGTGAGTTGATGGACCGACTTGCTGAGCCTTCATCTCTCGCAGGATTACCTGCCATATCTATCCCTTGTGGATTGGATCAGTCGGGCATGCCTATCGGCCTCCAGCTCATGGGGCCGCAGTTTGAGGAAGGTCGAATTCTAGACCTTGCTCATCAATATGAACAAGTGACGAGTAAATTTGATGGAATCATCGAAAAGGGATTGTCAAAATGGGTGTAATTTATGATCACTCCAGGTATTTATAAACACTATAAAGGCAACACTTATAAAGTCATCGCAGTTGCCAAAAATTCAGAAACTTTGGAAGATATGGTAGTGTATGAAGCTCTTTATGACAATCCATTAAGTAGACTTTGGGTCAGGCCCGCATCCATATGGGATGAATCAGTCAAATATGAGGGAACTATAGTTAAAAGATTTACTCGTTTGAGTTCAAAATGAAGATCAGCATACGGCAAGTAACTCTCGATGATGCGTACGATATTCGCCGGATACAGATCGAAGGCTGGCTTGATAATAACATCAGCCCAGGCACAGGTATAACCACTGAGTATTTGCAGAACGTGAAAGGTTTTGCATTGCCACCTACATATGAGAAAGTAGCCCAAATGAGAGAGTTGCTAACAAATGACATTCAAGGTATGAAGAACAAGGGTTGGGTTGCCGTAGACTCTGGTAGGGTTGTCGGCTGGGTTTCGGCGCACTCAACCGATGGGGAAGAAATTGAGTTGGGTATCTACGTTGATCGCAAACATCGGAATAGGGGAGTTGGCGGACTACTAATGGACGAAGTAATGCGCACACATAGCACAAAAAAACTTACCCTGATGGTCACAAAGACAAATATAAAGGCCCTGAGGTTCTATGAGAAATATGGCTTTCGAACGATCAAAGAGCACAAACACTTTATGAAAGGTGATACAGACGTGTATTTACCCGTGATCATTATGCAGAATTTCTAGCGTATAGTTATGTTC
>CAZJWN010000028.1:0-9212 GCA_964550105.1 uncultured Gammaproteobacteria bacterium | reverse complement strand
CAGTAAATAGTGTTGCCGGAGGATATACATAGTGAAAATCCCGATAAGGTATTTGCCCTATAAACATCCGAGATGCCGCATCAAGAATGTATCCCTCATCATGATGAAGAAATCCTCGATTATAAAAAAACGCAGTAACAACCAGAGTAGTGAGGGTCAGTAATAGGACTTGAGGCAAATGCTTTTTTGGCACAGAAAAAACCATGGTTTATTATACATTAGGAGCGAGCTCACAAATTTAAGCGTAGGCCCAATAAAGCTGACCCATATTCAACAAATCGGAGAAGAATAGTAACATCATCTAAAAGCATCGGTCAGAGGCTGTCCCAATCTTGCGTAAATCAATATAAGTCATGATACCTATCTGAGGAATGCTAGGATGGCATTTGTGCTCTCACTCCGCCCAATAGTCGAGGAAGCGACCAAATAGACTCGTTTGCTTTTCCTCAGTCACTGCCCCATCCTCCGAATACGGTATTTATGCTTGTATAATCGTATTATTATGAACGACAACTTCAAAATAGAAATAGTAAATGGAGAGTTAAGTGCTCAAGATAAAAACGTGATGATTGAGGGTATGCTTGCCTATCATGCAAACAATGGCCATCCAAGGGAGACCATGACATATTCGGTTTTGTTAAGAAACCAAAAAAATGAAGTGAGGGGTGCAATAGTCGTATCATTTCTTTACAATGGCATGCATATAGATTTACTGTGGGTTGATGAATCGCTTCGTAACCAAGATTGGGGAAGCAAACTAATAAAAATTGCTGAAGAAGAAGCGGTAAGAAGAGGATGTGCTCTTGCGTATACCGACACATTTACTTGGCAAGCACCCGAATTTTATAAGAAAAATGGATATACTATCTATGGTGAATTAGATGACTTCCCAGTTGGTAACTCTTTATACTACTTTGTTAAGAAATTGAAGAGAAACTATATGTAATCATGTTAGTGATTGAATGACCATCGGGTATATTGGAGTCATTTTTACTTATATCCCTGTGCTTGGATGTTAAATAGCTCGGCATATAAACCATTTTTGTTCATCAAACTTTCATGATTGCCTTCCTCAATAATCTTCCCATCATTTAGTACAAGAATCCTGTCTGCATTGCGAACAGTTGAAAAACGATGAGATATGATGATTACTGTTTTATCTTTTTGCAACTGTTGTACACGTTGAAATATCTCATATTCTGCCTTTGCATCGATAGCACTAGTTGGTTCATCTAGAATCAAAATAGGTGCATTTTTAAAGAAAGCACGAGCTAAAGCCAGTCTTTGCCACTGACCACCAGATAGATCAACACCCTCTTGAAACATTTTTCCGACAACCTGATCAAATCTACTAGGCAGTGTCTTGACAAATTCGTCAGCCCCAGACTGCTTAATCGCCTCTTTGAGTAGGGATACATTATCAGTTTGCTTTTGATTACCAAAATATACATTTTCTTTAAAAGTGAATTGATACTTGATGTATTCCTGAAATAACGCCCCTACTAATTGATATAGCTTTTCAAGGTTAATGTGCTTTATGTTTATACCATTGATGAGCACTTCTCCTTCGGACGCATCATAAAATCGAAGCAGTAGTTTGATCAATGTGGATTTTCCCGCTCCATTTTCTCCTACTAGAGCCACTTTTTCTCCACTCGCTATTGTAAGGTTAAAATCCTTTAGGACATATCTTTTTGTATTAGGGTACCTAAATGAAACGTTTTTAAACTCAATAATAGGGGGCAAAGGTGAACTACTAATCGGAACTGACTTTGTTGGTGATGATATCGCTCGCCTTGTGTTCATAAACTCGAAGTATTTTTCGATATATTTATTCCTCATATTTATACTTGAGTAGTTATCAAGTATCCCTTCGGCGCTCAACCTAAGATTGTTTGCTTGCTGGAAGTACAAAGTAAACTGACCAATTCCCAAAACACCTTCAATAACTGCTTTAAGGTTCAGAGCTTGTGTATAACCAAAAGCTGCAAATTGGATGAGCCGAGTCAGCACGATTGGGAGCAGGCCAGACTCAGAAGCTCGAGTGAATTTGCCCATATAAGACCTTTGATGAGATCTGACCTTGTTGTATAGAGCGTCTCCTGTCTTATATATTGACACTTCCTTTGAAGTCGAATCCTGCGAAAGCAGATTTTTGACATACTGAGTCACTCGGACGAGAAGCGATCTCTCCTCAACAAAATACTTCCATACCTTCTTTCGATAAAAATCCATCGCAAAAAAGGATGGTACTGTTGCTACTAACATGATCGGTACAAAAAGTGGAAAAGCTGTCATCAAGACTATCGAGGCAGTTACCAGTTTGAATACAGAGTCGATGAAAGCGGTGATTCGCATTACATTTACATTAAGCGTGCCCTTTACACCTTCCATCTGAGCAAGGAGGTTTTGGAAGTCGGGATTTTCAAATGTGGCAGGGTCAAGTTGGGTAAGCTTCCGATCAATCTGCAGATCAAGATAGTTGTCCATTCTGATTTCCAAGAGAACTTGCTGTGTATCAAGAAAACTTGTCATTACCATACGAAGTAAAGAAGAAATCACAAAGAATATGGTGACAGGGATAAAGTCAGAAAAAGCTAGGCCTTTTTCACTTGCCAACATATCGAGAACTCGAGCAAGGATAAGTACTTGGAAAAACGGGTATAGTGTACTTTCATAGATTTTTCCAAAGACAGAGAGGACTGCATACCAATGATTCGCGTCCCATGAAAGCTGAAGTGTTTTCCAACAATAGACAATCGTCTTTTTCATTTACTTCTAATAGTACTATAAAGTAAAGAATGGTATCGAGTGCTTGCGATACTGGAGTAAATCTGACGATCAAATCAGTTGGGTTTATCGGATGGCATTCATGTTATCACTCCGCCCAATAGTCGAGGAAGCGACCAAATAGACTCGTTTGCTTTTCCTCAGTCACTGCCCCATCCTCCGCTGATACGATCACCTTTTTATTCAACTTCACAGGAAAGAACCCAAATAACTTTTTGCTCACAGTACCCTCATAGGCATATGCTAGTTTGCCATCGATGACCTGTGGGGTATCAGGAGCGATGTCATCTAGTTTGAGTCGCACTCTCTCATCGAGCTTTTCCCGCGCCTCTTCTGGCATGACTCGGATAGGCAAATCTCCGGCAGGAGACTCTACACGGATCTCCTGTGAGACAGGATCGATCTTCACGGTGTAGGGCAACTTTGCTTTGAACTGATCCCTCCGCATCTCAAGCTTTTTTGGGTCATTCGTCACGGGTGAGAGCTCAATATTCTTATCACCTTTCTGTATCGTGAACTTATTTTGACGCAATCTTGCATCTTCGCCTTCTTTGGGCATGATGTCTATATCAAGTAGTGACTCGTCAGACCCACTCGTCATATCTAGATCATCGAAGATGTCATCTTCTTTTGGTTCGCGCTTGGGCGCTCCTGGCGGTGCCACACGTACCTGCGTCACCCCACTCCTTGGGATGCGCTTCTCGAGATATTCTGACTTTGATCCAACTTTGGTCGAGGGAGTAGTCGAAACCGTTTGGGAAATCTCCTTGCTAAGTGATTCTATTTCACGTTGAAGACTTGCATCGCTATTGAACAGCTCATCCAGCTCAGGAGCGCTTGTGTTGGTTGCTTCTCCCAGGACGACCGTGTCTTGATAGACCAGATCGCCATATCGATTCATCATCCACTCTGCGCGTGATGGGATGACAAGATGTGTTGATACAGCAGCGAAACACGCAATCACTACGAGATGTTTATATGGCAATAGTATTTTCATATGTGTCACTATAAACTTTTTCTAGATCTTTTGTCAACTCAAACTTGCAATCTATATCATATTGATGCATGATTAGGCACGAAACAGCCTATGTCACGCTCCAAATCTGCATTCAGCATCACTCTCGTTGTGGTTCTCGTAGCAATCGTTGCCGTACTCATCTCCGCCCTGTTGATACTCATCAATCCGATCTCGCAAGTCCTCCGCGCTGATGATGACAAGCGAAGAACCGATATCAAAAAAATCTACCAGGCTATCGAGCAGTATGCAGTCGACTCAGAAGACGAGTCCCTCTCTCAGATTCCTCTCAATACAGTCACTGGCCCGGTCTCCTTGAGTAGTTCTGATGGCACTGGTTTGTGCGAAGTACTTGTCCCTCAATACCTGTCCGCACTACCTGTCGATCCATCGATCGGATCCAAACCAATCTCTGATTGCCAAAGCACATACAACACTGGTTATCAGATCCTGCGGGATTCCGGTGGGAGATTTACTGTCTATGCTGATGGGGCTACACCTCGGCTCATCGAGGGAGATGTCAATGTCGACGTACCTTATGCGTACTTCACTATGGACGAGCTCTTGCCAGGCTTCATGTCTAGCAAAGGTGTATCGGTGGTCAGTGCTGCGCCCCGAGGAGGGGTGATCAATGCAGTAGATCAAAAATACGGTGGAGCTTTCACCTTTGATGGGGCGACGGGTTATTTTCCTTTTATAGTCGGTACACACGACCTGACCCTGGCAGGGAGGAGCGAGTTCACTATCGCATCGTGGGTCAAGCTCGGGATCACAGAAGAGAGCGATCTGCATACTATCTATGCTGAGCGTGATGTTGACGGATTATTTCTCGTTCATCTGGGCATAGACGATCACAAGATTGTTTTTGGTGGTACGACCAATCCGAAAAAAAACATGTCTTGGCTCACCTCCACTATCACACTTGAAAATGATAAGTGGTATCACGTCGAAGCAGTATTTACCAAAACCAGTCGTGAGCTATATATCGATGGTACTCGAGTGAGTCAGCAAACTATACCGCTGCAGCAGATCGCGCCATCCGGGATGCTCAACAATCAAATATATGCGAGTATTGGTAAATCACCACATGTGGGGGTGAGTGACTATTTTGGTGGGGTTCTCGATGATTTTCGCGTCTATCTCT
This sequence comes from uncultured Gammaproteobacteria bacterium, assembly GCA_964550105.1. GTDB lineage: Bacteria > Patescibacteriota > Microgenomatia > UBA1406 > GWC2-37-13 > JAGOLU01. Next base: position 4,263 of record CAZJWN010000028.1, on the reverse strand, counting down.
ATGCGCGTCGCGGTCGCCCCTTCAGCAACGAAGTGATGAATGATATGAACAATCAGTGAAAAGCCCGCCGATGTAGGCGAGCTCGATGCTCTCCTGTTTGATTCCCTGAACTAGGTTCAGGGTCCATGAGTGGAATAGCGCATGATTCCTGAGTCAAGCTCAGGAAGTCAAACTCGTATTGATTTCCTGACGGATGTCAGGATCCATTCTCTGCCCGCCGCGTTTGACGCGGCGGGCTCGCCACTTTACGACTTGCTCGCCCGCCTAACTACGAAGTTGTTGGCGGGATGACCTGCGACTTATGTCCGCTTAGTACATTCCCCCCATCCCACCCATTCCGCCCATGCCTCCGGCTGGCGCAGCTGGTTCAGCTTTCTTTTCAGGGATATCGGCCACGAGACACTCGGTCGTGAGCATTGTCATCGCGACTGATGCTGCATTTTGGAGTGAGCTGCGGACAACTTTGGCTGGATCGACGATCCCCTTTTTCAGGAGACTGCCGAACTCGAGCGTCAATGCATCGAATCCAAAGTCGATGTCTTTTGACGCTTCCATCTTGTCGAGCGCAACACCTGGCTCAAGACCAGCGTTGATCGCCAGCATGCGGACTGGTTCAGCAAGACTTGAGTGAACGATATCGATACCGACTCGCTCCTCATCGGTCGTTGCAGTTTTTTTCACTTCTGCGAGTACCGATCGAGCATGCAAGAGTGCAGTGCCTCCACCAGCGACGATGCCTTCTTCAAGAGCTGCCTTTGTGGCCGCGACTGCATCGATCACGCGCTCTTTCCTTTCTTTCATCTCAACTTCCGTAGCAGCTCCGACTCGGATGACTGCGACTCCACCGGTGAGCTTGGCGAGACGCTCTTGCAATTTTTCTTTGTCGAAATCAGAAGTGGTATCCACTATCTCGCGACGGATCTGAGCGACACGATCATCGATCTGACCTTTTTTGCCTTTGCCCCCGATGATTCGTGTATTGTCTTTGTCGGCCCAGACTTTGTCAGCACGGCCACAATCAGTCACCTCGACACTATCGAGTTTTTTACCGAGATCTTCGGTGATGAGCGTGCCGCCGGTCAGTACTGCGATGTCATGCAACATCGCTTTGCGACGATCGCCAAATCCTGGCGCTTTTACGATGAGTGTGTTGAGTACTCCGCGCATTTTGTTCACCACCAGTGTTGCGAGTGCTTCGCCCTCGACGTCTTCAGCGAGGATGACGAGATTTTTGGAAACTTTGACGAACTTCTCGAGGAACGGCAGCAAGTCGGAGATCGCGGTGATCTTTTTATCAGTGATGAGGATATATGGCTCCTCTACCTCAGCAGTCATCTTATCAGGATTGGTGACGAAGTATGGCGAGGCATATCCGCGATCAAACTCCATGCCCTCTTTGTGGTCGGTTTCCATGACGAGTGATTTACCTTCTTCGACGGTCACCACGCCATTTTTACCTACTTTGGCGATGGCATCAGCGATCAGCTTGCCGATCGTCGCATCTGCAGCTGAGATCGTGGCCACTGAGGCGACATCATCACCTTTGACAGGCTTTGACATTTTTTTGATCTGGGCAACGACCGCTTCTACAGCGCGCTCGATCCCATGACGCATGATCATCGGATTCGTTCCCGCGGTGATATTGCGGAGTCCTGCATTCACGATTGCTTGGGTGAGTAGTGTTGAGGTTGTGGTCCCATCTCCCGCAACATCGTTGGTTTTGGATGCTGCTTCTTTGACCATCTGGGCACCCATATTTTCAAATGGATCAGGAAGCTCGATATCTTTGGCTACCGTCACTCCATCATGGACGACTGAGGGTGCGCCCCACTTCTTTTCGAGTGCGACGTTGCGACCTCGAGGTCCAAGGGTGGTCACGACTGCACGAGCCATCTGGTTGACACCGGCTGCAAGCTTTTGTCGAGCTTCATCGCCGTAAAGTATTTGTTTTGCCATAGGATTAAAAATGTAAAATTAATGATTAATAATTTGAAATCGATTCTTTGAAAACTATTTGGAACTTTGAATTTGGAATTTGATTTTTTTACTTGACGTCCTGATGACTTGATGACCTGACGACTAATTTTTTACTCCACAACCGCCATGATGTCCTTTTGTTCGACAAGCAACATATCTACTCCGCCTACCTTCACTTCGTTTCCTCCCCATTTCTTGTACATGACTTTTTGACCGACCTTCACGACCATCTTGTTTTCGCGTCCATCATCACTCGCAAACCCTTCACCGAGCGCGACGATCTCGCCCATCTGTGGCTTTTCCTTGCCGGTATCCACGAGGAGGATGCCGGATGCGGTCTTTGACTCTGCTTCAGCAGGCTTAACTAACACGTAAGAAAAAAGTGGCTTGATTTTGTGTGCCATAGATAAAAATTAATTAATAATCTTTCAGTAGCAGATTTATAACATGACTGCTAATCAGTGTCAAGGAGCAACTGATGGGTTTTTGGTTTTATCTTGTTTTGACAGTCTATGACTCATCCTGGGTTGGCGATACATACTATAGCTATTCGAGACAGATTGATATCGTCCGTCACTATCTGCTACACTTAAAAACAACTATGTCCGATACTCATATAGCCCGACTGCTCACGGGACTCTCCCAAAAAGTCCAAGCCAATCCCGCTATCCCTACCGAACTCCAGCGTAAAGCCTACGAACAGATCTCACGTGCCGCGCTCAGTCTCCAGTATGGTGGCAGTCTCGGTGCGATCGATATCACTGAGAAATACATCGACTTTATTACGCGACTACCTTGGGCTGCACGCACTGAAGATCTGCTCGACATCCACCGAGTCCGTCAAGTCATGGACTCACGACACTATGGACTGGATAAAGTGAAAAAACGGATTGAGGAATATTTGGCTTCGGTCATCATGATCAAAAAACAAAGTCCAGATGCGTCTCTGCGCGCTCCATCGCTTTTTTTCACCGGGCTGGCAGGTACGGGAAAGACTTCATTTGCACCGATCATCGCCGAGAGTCTGGGGCGCAAGTTTTATCGTATCCCTTTTGGTGGACTCGCCAATGCGCTCGACCTCCGTGGTCAAAATAAATCCACTCCTTATGCAGCTCCAGGGATCATCCTGCGTGCGCTCGTCGAGTGTGGTACGCGCAATCCGGTCATCCTCCTGGATGAGATCGATCGGGCAAATCCGTCAGATCGTGCTGCCATCATGGGTGCACTACTTGAGATTCTCGATCCGGGCCAGAACAATCGGTTCACAGATTACTACCTCGATTATCCCTTTGATCTCTCACAGGTCATGTTTGTCGCCACCGCAAATAACACGAAGGACATCTCCACCGCAGTGCTTGATCGTCTCGAGGTTGTGCAGATGCCGTCGTACACTGATGAAGAAAAGATTGAGATTGGCAAAAAATACATCCTGCCCAAGATGCTTACACTGTCTGGACTCACGACGGCTCAACTCGCCATCGATGATACAGTCTGGCCACGACTCGTCCGACCACTTGGGTTTGAGCCAGGCATCAGATCACTTGAGCGATTGATTGAATCTCTTGTGCGTAAAGTGACGCTTCAGATCGTCTCAGGGACGGCCACGACCGTCATCATCAATGAGGCCAATATGAACTCCTTCGTCGACGTCACCATGTCGAGCATGACGGGATGAGCTGCTTGTAAACCTCCCTAGATCGTTGTATACTATAAGATATATTTGTTGGCCTTCAAGTGCGCCAAACAACCGCCTACAGCACCTACACCTATGCACATAGAAGTCTACAATGGAAATTTCGCTCCCAGCAAATCTCTTGATCGCCATGTTGCTCGTGCATGCGATTTTCTTACTGAGCACCACCTTCATATTGCAAATCCAGTTAGAGTGATTTTGCATAACCACCACCTACCCTATGTGGATGCTATGTATCATGGAATTTATACTATTGACGGCAAACCTACACATCTGACTTCTATGCTTGAGCCGGCAGCTCTATTTTCCTTCCCAGACCCTACGGAATATCTCATTCACGAGTGGATCCATGTCATACAAGCAGAGTCAGGCGGGAGACGAAAGCCAAAAAATTACAATCCTATACTTGGTCATACCGCAGATGATTTCATACAACACCAATATGATGAATATATGCGAAAAAGAGGTGCGTTAACTTTAGCAGATGTTGTATCTGAAGGCGTTGCAATGTTCGCAGAAACTACATACATTATGGGTTCAAAGGGAACTATTTTTGACGGTATCATGAGACGGAAAATACTAGCAGATCAACA
>CAZJWN010000027.1:0-9495 GCA_964550105.1 uncultured Gammaproteobacteria bacterium | reverse complement strand
TTTTGGATATCGAGATCCAAAGATGTCTGCACATGCAAGCCAGCTCTATCCAGGTCGATATCAGTCAGTATTTGCTCAAGACTTTGTTTTGCAAAAAAAACAAAATGTGGTGCCTGAATCGAAGTAATATTTTCTGCAAAAAGTGGCTTTTCTGCTTTTGCTATTTTGAGTTGCTTTTCATTTATATATCCTTGATCAAACATCGCAGAGAGCACCTGATTGCGTCTGATGATTGCCTGGTCAGGATGTGTAAAAGGTGAGTAGGCAGTAGGAGCCTGGGGAAGACCCGCGAGTAAAGCTGTCTCTGCCAGAGTGAGATCGTGTGCATGTTTATCAAAATACATTCGTGATGCTTCTTCGATACCATACGCACTCCCTCCATACGGAACTTGATTGAGATACATCTCCAAGATTTCATTTTTTGAATATATCCTTTCAGTCTGAAGTGCGATGATTGCTTCTTTTATTTTTCGGACAAATGTTCGTTCAGATGACAATAGGGACATCTTCACTAGTTGCTGTGTGATCGTTGAGCCACCTTGCACCTGACGTTTGATGACCCAGTCTTTGACAGCACGGGCAATCCCTCCAATAGGAGATATACCAAAGTGGTGATAAAAGTCCTTGTCCTCGATAGCGATAGTTGCTTGAGCGACATGCGGGTCGAGGTTTGCAAGTCTGATCGGAGTACGATTCGTATCATGGTAGATCTCATACAACGGCTGATCATGGCGATCATATATATGTGTTGTCAACGCATAATTTATCTTACCGATATTCCTCGGCGATGGCAAACTAACATAAAATGTATATATCCCATAGAGCATAGCCATCAAACACACGGAAAAGCTTGAAAACATGATGAACCTAGCCCATAGGATATGTCTATTGGATGGTGATTTCACATATTCGATCAGCCCTGGCTTGAAGGGAAGTTGCATGACGACTACCTTCGATGCTGGTTTTCGTACTAGCACTTTCCTGAGCGATCCAAGCCATGCAACTAGTCTTGAATATGCGGATTTGATGGACATTGATATGGTCAGATGTACTTTTTGTACTTTCTGAGAAATCAGAGAGGCATACAAAACCAATATGGTAAATAGATTGACTACTGACACAGTAAGAGTTCTACGTAGGTGTGCGATAGATCTGCGTATCCAAGAAACTATTTGTTGTATGCCGTACAGAGAGAGGTGTAATACCACCAAAATATGTTTGTATACAAGTCTAATGGGAGTAGTTATACAGTAGCTTGTAGTCTCTCCGATGAGGATAAAAGCTTTGAGGGTTGTTAATACGAGTCGAAGGAAAAAGCTTTTCGGACGCAGAATTCGTATCTGGAAAGGTTTCACTGACATAGGCGATATTATACCTTATAGTATACTGCTATCAAGCCCACTTGGATCACCTATACTATCCCTTCTTTGTTTCTGTTTTGAATGGTAAGTACTTTAGTTTCGATTTCACTACAAGTCTGTTCCAGTAGGTACCCGGAGGAACACACGTGATAAGCGTGAGATATGAGGCATCATACTTTGGCTCCAGCACAGAAACTTGATCAGGTTTGACAACAAACATATCAAATACTTCATATTCGTATTGTTGATCACCTGCGTTCACGAGTATGGTGTCGCCAATGCTCATGTTTGGAAGATAAGTAAAGATAGTTTTATAATCTTTCACGTTAAACATCTGTGGCAGTGTCGAGTGACCAAAAATATTTACACTTCCGTATTCCCCGGGCGCTGACGTGGGCAGATAGTGTATGAGTTCCTTGGATAGATCCTCGCCGCCGACACCAACCTGGGCATTTTTGATCGACAGCTTTGGGATACTGATCCAAAAACGTGTATAGGGAATCGATGTTTGATCACTGGCCAATTTTTGTGGTCTTGTTGGAAACCAATCTTGTACCTGGATGAACTGCTTGACATTTTGACTCAGAGCAGTGCTCGTGCCGAGTATGTCTGACGATGTATTTTTGATCACTACTTTGACTGGCGAGAGAAATCGATCATATCTATTGAGCTGTTGTGTCAACTCAAATGCAAATATTGGGTAAACTGACCAAAAAAGAAGTCCAAAACCGATGGTCATTGAAACGTACGATAAAAAAAGAACCGTCATCTTTTTTGTGCTTGGTACGTGTTTTATATATACTCCTGGTGACATGCGCACATGATACACTGACTGACTTGCACTTTGCAACACAAGGGAGGGGGAGGTTATCGAAGCACACCACTATCTGTCGGGTGATATTGTTATATCAATATTTTTTTTGAATATCGGCATATATCCATCCCAGATTTTGAATGCAGAGATATCTGAAACGGTGATCTTGGTTGATTTTAATTCACGCTTCAGTGTGTCTACCATAGGAGTTTTCAGTGATGGGTACAACAGCTTCTTTACTTCATCAATCGGCACCGAAGTATATACTTGTGTTTTATGAACAAGTGTCATATCGGCGGTGTCGCCTGAATCTGTAATAGTTATGTCATCGAAAGTATATTGACTCACATCGCCGGAAGATTTGGCGTATCGATTCGACTTCGTCAACTCGAGACTTGCCCTCTCCTCTATGAATGCTTTCTGGACTGTGTACAACTCCGAGTTGACGACTGCAGTGCCACTCAGTCGTGAGGTGACTTGTCCAGATGATGCGCTAAAATCGATATCACCTACCTCGACTTTTGAAATACTATCTAGCGTGATCATGCCTTGTGGCTTCTGTCCTCTGATTGATGACGTGGCCTCTTTTGCTTTTTCAGACAGTGCCTGCCTGACGGACTTGATGTCGTCTGCAGATACTGCTGAAACAGTCCTACTTGATCCTCCACTAAACGCTGACTCTACTACACCCACCATCACCGATGGATCTATCTCTTCAAATGTCAATTGTGTGCCTTTCGCGATATTTCCTTCTGTCCCTATAAATGTTGCTGAAGCAGGTGCTGTTCTCGAGGATGCTTCGATAGAACGTTTTTCTATATTGATCTTGGCAGGATCAAGCAATATATCAGCATCGAGTTGGTACTCGCGCTCGTCTATGTAAAACTTCGTGCCTGCACTCATAGAAGCTACTTTGTTTTGGAAATTGAGTATGCTCACTTGACCCTTCGCCCGCTCCCCGATATCACGTTTACCTGTTGTCTGGATATCTACACTGACCTCTTTCTCCTCTATTGTCTTGTTCACCGGGACACCAAGTAGTCTGATTTCCTTTTGGTAGGCTTTAGTTGGCATAAATATTTCGACTTTGACAATGTGAAAGAAATACTCATATAGTCCCGCAAGAACCAAGATACAAATGAGTACCGCTGGGATATACAACATCCAGACTGGCCGTGACCTGCGTTTTGGAGTTGACGCCGGTGTCTCCCCCACCTCTACTGTCGTCTCATCCGAGTATCTATCTACTTCATCAGCGGTGTCTGAGGTGCGTACGGTGTCCTGTTCATCTGCTAGCATTGGTTCTAAGATCGTTTTGTCTGCGTTTGCGAGAATCTGAGATGAGGTTTTTTTACTCGGCTGGTGGATAGTGAACCCGCGCACCACTGATCCGTGTTTGAGTTGGTGTCGGCTAGATGCGTGTGGCAGAGCTTCAGCTGACTGCTGCGTATCCACATTTCCCGTATACTCATCTGTATCATCGACAGCATCTAAGGTATGCTTTGAGAGTACCACTTCCTGATCAGCTCGAGCTGCCACCTGCTGCTGCAACATCTCATCATCATCTGGTGTGGAAACAGCGACAGTATCATCTATAGCTTTTTCTGTTGGCTCTGAAGTCGTGGTGAGAAGTTGTGTTTGTAACAACTGGAGTACTCCCAGATTGAAATCTGTCTGCGTGAGTATGGTACACGTATAATCCCCAAGCTCCTGGGAAACTTTCTCAGCGATCAGTTGATTGAGACTCTCTATGATCACCGGTGAGCCGGCGTGACTCAACTTGCGCACTTTGGCACCTATGTTTGCTGGACTCGTATCTATGCTTGACCGATGACTCAGTGTATCCTCAGAAGCAACACCGATGAGAGTCTGGGCAGAACCGATTTCTACATACGTATACGCGTGCGTTGGAAGGAGCCCTTTGAATATATCAAACATCTCTATATACCCCATCGCATCAAGCTCCAGATTTTTTACTATTTCCGATATGGCCCTCCGAAAGGGCTGTGCGACTTCTTTGTTATGACTATCCACCGCATAGGTAGGTACAAAGAAAATGATAGAGTTGATTTTTTGATTTACTCGGTTTTCAGCATTGAAGAGAGCTTCATCCACGTCATCGAGAATCTTGTCGAATCCATGCGAGTATTTATGCGCATCCTCATAATCTATACTCACTTCGGTCGAGGATTTTTCAAAAATAAAGTGCGTGAAACCGATTTCATTCAGGAGCAGCCCGTGAAAGAGGTCTCTTTTGGGTTTTTTCTGGAATAGTGATCTGAGGAGGTTCATGGTACAACTTTGATCCTAGCACAACTCTATGACTGAATCAATACCTGTGGCCTTTACAGATAGCCTGGAGCTAGCTCAACTCGACAAATGCTGGTGAGATGGTATACAAGCTGAATACGGGTATCAGTTACTGGTCGATCTTGTACTTCTGTAGAACCAAGTTGAATCCGTTTACCGCCTCCACCATAGCTCCCCCATATGAAACTCCATCTGCAGCGCTCTCGATAGCTTTCAGGAGGTAGGTATTCATCTCGTCATTGAGTCCTTTGTCATAGGTGCGAGTGACCAAAGGTAGAGAGACTGATTGATCAAGTTGTCCAACGACTGTTGAAAGGATGGGATGATCACTGAGCTTTGATTTCATGTCGATCCGAGAATACGCCATGCCCAGACCTCGCGATTTTGTCTGAGCCTCAAAAATCTTTTGTTCGCTTGCAGCTGAGGACATATATTTGAGTAGTTTCCATGCTTCAGCTTGATTGGGAGCTTTTGCGTATGGTGAGACACCTTCGACCCAATAGCTTGCCAGCGTGATTTTCTTGCCTTGTAACCCTTCGGGAAGAGACGTAACCGCCAGGTTCACCTCAGGATTTTTTGCCTTGATGAGGGGTATCTGCCAGGTATATGCAAATATGATGGCTACTTTACCTTGTGCAAATGCATCTATAGAGTTTGGCAGTTGGTCTGACCAGATTTTTTCTTCGCCAAACTGTCTGTATACCTGGAGGGCCTCACTCGCAAGATCGGTGCCTTGTGGTGTCTTGAGATTGCGGAGCACACCCATGGCCCACTCATTTGAGAGAGATGATTGTGAGGTGAGATTGTTGAGCAGGAGCAGGACAGAAAATATATCTGAGTAGTGTTCGATATTGTTTGCGGTTCCAAGTGCTATACCCGAGGTGACAGGTACGCCACTCGCATCACGCACGCTCACTTTACTTACGGTTTCAGCAAGATCACCTATCCACTGGCGTGGGGGTCCAGCGACTCCACCTGCCTTGAGTATGTCTTTGTTATATATCATCACCAGGTTGTCCACGTAGAGTGGTATGCCGTAATACGAATTTCCTTTTTTAAGATCTTGACGATGTATCGAGTGAAACGTTTTTTCATACTCAGCAGCAGTCATGATAGATTCGGGTATTGGTTGTACATAGCTCTCATCATTGGTCAACTCGGGTAGCCATGTGTTGTGGTAGCGGAACAGATCTGGACCCTTGCCACTTTTTGATCTCCCCTTGAGAAATGAGATGTAGTCTTTGGGTGATTGCTTCTGATAGGTGATCTTCACATGTGGATTTTCACTGATATACGCATCAAAAACAGACTTTAATATACTTTCATCTTCCCAGAGTCCCCAGTATGTGAGTGTCACCGGGACTGTGGTCGTCACCGATGCGCTCGGACGGCGAAAGAACGTCATCAACGCTATAAAGATGAATAAAAAAACTAAAACCACAATCCCAATGAAAAAGTATTTGATCCTGCCATCATCATGGTGCATCGTAGGCACCTGGTCCAATACTTGTGGAGCTGGTCTATCAACATCAGTGGCTGAAGTGACTTCTGCTGGTACCTCTTCGGGTACTTGTGAGGCCTCATATGCCTCTGGATATTTTTCGGCCACTACATTTTCAAAAATCGTTTCTGGGGTATCGGTGATTGGATGTGATCCCTGAGGAGGTAGAGGGGTATCTTTCATGGGTATATGCGAGAAATCTGCTGATGTCCCAGCTCACTCATGATATCATATAGCCGATGTCGAAGACACAACGTATCAGATATCGGGTCACCGAACTAAGCGCTTTCTTACTGGGAATCATCTTGACTTTCACCACTGCCATAGCACTCGTAGGTATCGCTCTGCTTATCCAGCACTTTCGATATCGCGACACGATATATCCGTCAGTCATACTCGATGGATCGTCTGTTGGTCACCAATCAGTCCCTCATGTCCAGAGTCGGTATAGCAAGATGAATACCCGACTTGCAAACCTTCAAATTGAAATCAACTATGAAGGTAAATCAGTTGCGACTTACTCAGGAGAGTTGCTCAAACTCAAGTCAAACGGTGAACAAGTCACAAAGCAAGCATACCTGATCACACGTCAGGGTAGTGCTCTCACTCGGCTAAAGGAGCGACTTCAGATCTTGCTTGGATTACGTACATTTGAGTTCACCTCGGCTATCGACTACGATGAAGCGCCGATAGCTGATACCTTGAAACTCCTGGAGCTTCAGTACAATATCGAGCCAAAAAATGCACTTTTTGAGCTGAAAGGCACGAAAGTATCCGCATTTGCGACTGAGAAAAATGGATTGATGGTCAACTCGGACGAGGTCAAAAGGGCCATACGCAGCACTTTGACCAATCGCGCTGTACTTTCGTATGCTTCCAAACCTCTGGCATTTGTCGTCACATCACGTGTAGTCAAGCCACAGGTTGCGCTTGCTCAGGCCAATACCCAAGGTATCACCGAGCTGATCGGTGAGGGCATGTCAGACTACACTCACTCTATCCCTGGTCGTATCCATAATCTCTTGCTCGCATCAGACAAGCTCCATGGGACGCTCATCCCAAAAGGTGCAGTGTTTTCATACAACGACACAGTCGGAGAAATCTCTGCGCGTACCGGATATCAACAAGCATATGTGATCGTAAATGGTCGGACAGAGCTCGGAGATGGCGGCGGAGTCTGCCAAACATCGACCACACTCTTTCGAACTGCTATCAATACTGGCCTCCCTATCACTGAGTGGACGGCTCACGCCTATCGTGTGGGGTACTATGAAAACGATAGTAAACCGGGGCGCGATGCGACGGTATACTCACCCTCTGTTGATCTCAAATTTAGAAATGACACACCCGCAGCGATACTGATACAGGTCGAAAAAGATCTTGAAAATATGACTCTCACCTACCGATTCTGGGGCAAAAAAGATGGTCGTACAATCATGATTTCTGATGTCTCGACCAGTGGTGCAGTTCCCGCCCCCCCAGATCGATTCCAAGATGATCCAACGCTTAAAAAAGGGGTCACCAAGCAAGTTGACTGGGCAGCAGGCGGACTCAGAGCATGGTTTGACTACAAGGTCACCAAAGGGTCTGAGGTCATCCAGGAGAAGACATTTGTGTCAAACTACAAACCCTGGCAAGCGGTGTATCTGGTTGGTACACAGGAATAGTCTTATAGTATAATATCCTGTATGACTGGCTTCGAGTTGCCTGCTGGTGACAATACCGCATTACCTGCGAGTGAAATGCTGCCTCCACATCATGCTTTCCCTCTGGATATAAATGGGAAATATTTTGATGTTCGATACGATCCTTTAGCCGTAAGTGCAGATATAAAAAGATATGCTGATCAGCAAGATTGGCTTTCAGATCAACAGAAATTAAAGGCAAATTCATTGGCTGATCATACGTCAATTTGTGTCAATTACCCCACTGCATTTGCGGCTATGGATGTGCGATTCAGCCATGAAACAAGTGGACAAATATCAGGTCTGCTTACTATTTATCCTGGTGGGATTTCAAAATTGATAAGTGGGTATTGTAAAGTAAATGGTGTGCATCATCCGGATCAAATCAGTAGAGTATCATCAGTATTATTGAGCAGTTATTGGGCACATGAACGAAGACATATGATTCAAGTTTTGGATGATACCCGGCTTGATAATTCTTGGGTTGGCGACACTCTAAAAGCTAATGCTGCGACAAATTTATACTTTAATAAAGCAGTTAGTGATCTTGTCCAAACTGCTCCACTGTTAGCAACTCCTACATTGTCAACAATGACAGAAGGGCAGACGGTAGTAGGTGTCACTTTGTTTGGCTTGGCACACATATTACCCATGTACCTAAATATTCGTAATTCAAGAAAATGGTTTGATTACTACGGATCTGGTGTAGAAATTGACGCAAGAAGTGCACAACGCAGCTACCTCGAAGGAGAGCAAACTACACCACTTTTTGAGGTGACTTCACAAACAACCAATGCCTTGCGAGAGGTGAGTCAGGGTTTCCCTATCGGAACCACGCAGCGCGGCCAAGTGTATACTTCGGGTCTTTGAGCTGACGCTCTCCGATGATCTGGGCGGGAACCCCTCCAACGATGCTAAACGGCGCAATATCTTTGGTCACTACAGCACCTGCACCGACGATCGCACCTCTCCCTATGGTCACTCCCGGCAAGATGATAGCGCGCGGCCCGACAAAGACATAATCGCTGATTTTCACTTGTGCTGATTTTGCTTTGAACTTCACATCATTGATGTCGTGTTGACTGTTGTAGATCATGACTTCACTGGCGATATCGACATGATTGCCGATGATGAGTGGCGCTCGCCCATCCAACGTACACCCTTCACCGATGATGGTATCTGAGCCAATCGTGATCCCCAGTGGATGATACAGTCTGAGCCCAGTGTGGATAGTTGAGCCTGGGCCAATCTCCATCCCAGAAATCCGATAAAAGAACCTGCGTAGGTGATGGATGGGGATGCAGCTGATAATATGTAGCCACATCACCGTATGCTCCATAAGCACTGTCTTGGTGCGATTGACTGCACGGGAGTATGTCGCTTTAGAGGCCATATATGATATTGTACAGGAATGTAGTAATTAATAATTAATGATTAATAATTGAGAATTTCCGCCAGAGGCGGACAAGCGCTGTCGTTCGTCACTTTATGGACTTTAGATCCTCGATCTCGCTCATGCGTATGCCGAGGATGACGCCTTAGCGTCACTTTACAACCTTATAACTTGATAACCTTAATACACCGTTTTCTCTAGAACGTTACAATGTCGTCGAATTCGTTGGTTGACTCTTTTGACTTCGCCTGGTGCCGTGTCTGCCACTCACTCACTGATGGATCGATGTCCCAATCATCGATGATCGCATCGCGCTTGACCATGTCGTCTTCAGGCCTGGTGATGAAACGAGAGCGCGAGCTGTATTGACGTCGTCCATACAACCCTCTTCGTCGCGACCAAGTGACATAGAGTCTCTTCCGCGCTCGCGT
>CAZJWN010000026.1:0-9754 GCA_964550105.1 uncultured Gammaproteobacteria bacterium | reverse complement strand
TGGGAGGAGTAGTGAAATGCGTTGATCCCCACGGGAACACCAGTGGCGAAGGCGGTTCTCTAGAAGCATCTTGACGCTGAGATACGAAAGTTAGGGGAGCGAAGCAGATTAGAGACCTGCGTAGTCCTAACCTTAAACTAATGTACGCTAGCTGCATTCTTTCCCAATTTATTGGGATCGGGTGTGGCGCAGGTAATCCGTTAAGCGTACCGCCTGGGAAGTACGGCCGCAAGGTTGAAACTCAAAGGAATTGGCGGGGAGGCACACAACCAGAGGAACATGTGGTTTAATTCGATACAAAACGAAGAACCTTACCAAGGCTTGACATGCGAGCGTTCTATTCCCAAGAAACTGGGGAAATCCGCAAGGAGGCTCGCACCGGTGATGCATGGCTGTCGTCAGTTCGTTCCGTGAGGAGTGCTCTTAAGTGAGACAACGAACGCAACCCCTGTCGTCTGTTATACGTATCAGACGAGACTGCTCGCCTTATTTGGCGAGAGGAAGGCGGGGCAGACGTCAAGTCAGCACGTCCCTTATGTCTTGGGCTACACACATGTTACAATGAATCACAACAATGAGTCTCGCAAGTCAGCGATGACAAGCAAATCTCAGAAATTGATTCTCAGTGGGGATTGGAGTCTGCAACTCGACTCCATGAACTTGGATTTGGTAGTAATCGCGGGTCAGCTATACCGCGGTGAATACGTTCTTGCCTCTTGCACACACCGCCCGTCAAACCAACAAAGTCGACAGTATATGAACTGCGGTCTTGCCGTGGGAGTATATCGCCGGCGATGAGGGTTAAGTCGTAACAAGGTAACCGTACTGGAAGGTGCGGTTGGATCACCTCCTTTCTTTTTTCTTTTTCATCGAAGGAAGTCGATGATTTTCTGTCACAGATGACACCGTCATTCTGTGAGAGAAAGCGCTGTATAAGCGAAGAGACTACGAGACATAGTCAGCCAAAGACAACAAAATACAATATAACAACTGAAACATTGCAAGAGAACATGATACACATCTCGCGATTCTATTGGATGGCTTTTGAAGATCTTTCTTTGTGCTTTTCATAAAAAAACTATTTCCCTCCCGCAACGGAGGGATTTTTTATGCATAACTTTTGATCCCATGTATCGATTCACTCGTGCACAAATCAGATATAATGAACTATATGATACTGCGCCGAATAGCACTGGGAATAATGGTAGTCATTCTTGGTGTACGATTCATATCTGGTGAGGTGCATGCTCAGGCGACTAGTCGTTCGGTCGTCATCATCAATCAGGTGCGCGGGGAAGAGTGCTGCGGAGCTGGCAATCTCACCAACCTAGAGCTGCAGCTCAAAACTACTGCACAACTTGGACTTCCAGCGACATTTGTCATCCGCTATGATGCCTTGTCTGATCCACGCTACGTATCGTTGCTCAAAAAGTATCAAGCAGATTATCCTGATCTGATAGATCTCGGTGTGATGATTGAAATCATCCCATCCCTCACGGCCGCAGCTGGCGTGAGCTACAAGGGTAGCGAAGAGACCTGGTACCAGGCACACAATGCATTTACCATAGGCTATCCACGAGAAACTAGGAAAAAAATACTCGATACGCTGTTTGCCAAATACGCGAGTGTGATCGGGAACAATCCACGTGTCAGCTCATCATGGATGCTCGATACTGACAGCCTCAACTATGTGCAGCAAACATATGGTATCCAATATCATCAGATCACTCGCGAGCAGTGGGGAACAGATAGCTACACCCTATATGGTGGCCCGCCACACTTTCCCTATCCTGCTTCTAAAAACTGGTTGATGGTACCTGATTACTCGCGTCAGGATGCACCTATGATCGTGAGACAGACGGTAACTGATCCAATATACAACTATGGCGATAGCACGAGTTCACATACTACTCAGCCCAACGACTATATGCGAGGTGGTAAAAAGATTGATTACTTCCAAAAATTGATTGCACAAGCGCTTGACAGTGTGGTGAATCCGCTCGGATTCGTGTGCCTTGGTCTCGAAAATAATATGGAGGAGAAGTATCAAGTGGAGTATGTCAATCAATTGACGTGGATCAAAGAATACGCTGCAACACATCCCACAACTTTTGCCAAGGTAACTGATCTCAAAAACCAATATATTCAACACAAGGTGACCGCATATACAGGTATTGACAATATGGTCAAGGCGTCATGGATCACTACACCGAATTATCGTGTCAGAGCAATCCAAAAGGATGGTATCGTTTCCATCACTGATATCAGAGTATTCTCACCGGCACTCACCGATCCATACAACGAAACCATTGCCAAGCACGAAGGGTATTGGATAGTGCCATTTTTGATCGATGGATCTCGTTGGTATGATGCTTCAGGCTTGAATTACAAAGTATTCAACCATATTTTTACGCCAATCCACAATGATACGACCTATGCTCCTTCCCGGATAGTTTTTTCGAATGCCAAGGATTCAGAGCTCTATCAAATCACTGCAAATGGGTTTGATAGCGTCACCATCGGGTATGGAACAAACGAGATAGAGGAGCAGTACATAGCCTTTAGTCAATCGGAAATCAAAGCAACAGAGTTTGCAGAGTCAAAACGCCCTCTCCAAATCACTGCGTATACTTCCAGAAAGTTTCCTGTGAAGTATGCTCCCAACTCTTTGAGCTGGCAGTGGGAAGGAGTTGCAGCACACGCCATGAAGGCAATACAGCAAAAGCAGATAGCTATCATCTCTTTTGACGCCACACATAGCGAGACGTGGAATACTGGTAGATATAGGTATTATCCCTATGCGTATCCGGAATCAACAGGAAGAAAGATGAGCGCGAAGAATACTACTATTTCTGTGGACAACAAGTACGCTATCGCAGGCCGAAACCCTATCAGACTTGTCCTCCAGCCACATGATTCTTTCAACTTCCCCATCATCCTGGATGATGAACCAGAGATCAAGACTGAACCAGCTACAGTTGAAGTGAGGCGACTTGGTGAACTGCGCAAATCACAGTATCAGTATGTAGATCTATTTTCTGGAACTCCTACCCAGGTCGATGCAACGATCGTATTCAAACAAAAAGGCGATCGGATCACCAAGAATATCGTCGGATATATTGCGCCAAATTGTAAAATTGATATCAAAAGTTGTTTACTGGATCCCCGTGGGACGCTCTGGTTCATCCTGACGAAATTCAACGATTGGTGGCGATCCAGATGATCTACGAAATACTCCACTGCAGGAAGAGTAATCTAAATGAGCGTGATAGTGTCGCCAGGTTTCACCGCTCTGATACGCTTTTTCATATTAGCTGAGCGGACCGAAAGCTCCATGTAGCGATTGTCTGGACTTCCGTGATGACCGATATATGCTACCAGGTCAGCATCTGAGGGTTGTTTTTCGCTCGTGGCAAAGTGTGCAGAAAGTGACTCACCCCCGATGTGTACATGTATCTGATCGCCTAGTTCATACTTATTCAGATCGGCCTGAGTCAACATACTGATCAATGTACGATGATTACGATGACATATGAAGTGTCGGTCTTCAGGAAGCGTCATGACATCTGCTTCATGGAGGGACTGCAGATCAAGCTGATCGTCCAAGTAGTCTGCAAGATGAGCTACCACACGTGCATGCACATCGTGTGTAGATACAGAATCTGAGACAGTCATGTCAGTATATTCCATGAATTGTTGCACAGAGGGCTTCAGCCAAGCAAAGTTGTATCCGGTGAGATTGCCACACACCAGGATATTGTTCGTCAATCGGACGACAGCAAAGCAGTTCGATCGTAGAGTCGTGTCTACCGGATATATCTCATTGATTGGATCTGTATCAATATAAATGAGCGTATCGGTCGGATCACCATTTTTGGCTTCGGTGAGAGCCATCTGATAGGCGAGAAATCCAGCGTGGATAGATGATGGATCACATGCAAGAGACTGTATCGACACATGTTTACGATCGACGGAATATCCCTCGACAACGGTACGAAATCGTTCGCGCGCAAGTTGATCTTGATTCCAATCGGTCACCGAGATGATCTTGCGCATAGTTATTTGAAAATATTGTACATGATACTAAATAGAGAAGCGCAGACGATCAAAATGCCTGAAAAAATAAGGAGTACGATCCTGACACGTCCTACGACATACTCACGCATGAGTCCCTTGTCAGTGGAGATTTTGATCAGAAATATAAATATGATAGGGAGGAGCATTGAGTTGACTGCTTGGATGACGACCGCTATCTGATAGGCTGAAACGAATGGAAGCAATACGAAAGCACATGCTACACAAATTTGTATGAGGAACAAGGTGTAAAAATTCTTGCCTTTTTGATATCCCACATCGAGTGTCCCCTCAAACCCAAATAGCTCAGTGAACACATATGCCGTCGAAAGACTGATGATGATGAGTCCGATAATCGATGCATTTAGTAGTCCAAATGCGTAGAGAGATGAAGCGAAATCACCTGCAAAGGGCTTGATTGCAAGCGCTGCAAGCTCACCATTCGTGAGCTTGATACCGTGGTCGAAAAGGGCTGACTTGGTCGCAACGATGATGAAAAAAGTGACTATATTTGAAAGGATAGCCCCAAGATATGCTTCAACTTTGGCAAACCCGATGCGGTCTGTGGATAGCTTTTTATCCTTCATATAGCTTTGTATGAAAAACTGTCCCCACGGCGTCACTGTTGTACCAATAAATGCGATACCCGTGAGTACAGTCTCAGGTTGCCACAACTCTTTTGTGGGAATAAACATAGCTTTTATCGCCTCAAGCCAATCTGGATTTGTTTTGAACGCAGATATCATATATGCGATATAGAGTGACATGCTGAACAAAAATATGCGTTGTGTAGTCTGGTAGTTGAGACGCGTGACTATCAGAAACAGAATAATGATGGTCAACACAAACGCCACAGGTATCCATACTCCATACAATCCAAATAGCTCAAATGCGACTTTCATCGCAGCAGCATCGACGATCAAGTTGCTTACATTTGAGAACAAAACCATGACGAAAATGAACATAGCTATTCTGACGCCATATCTCTCTCGGATCAGATCCGCCAGACCACGTCCCGTCACGATAGCGAGTCTGCCTGCGATCTCTTGCGTCAGTCCGTAAATGAGTGTTAGAAGTGGAAGTACTATCATGAGGCCATAACCATAGTTTGCGCCAGAGAGCGAGTAGGTCACCACTCCACCGGCATCGTTTCCAGCCATCGTCGTGATGATGGATGGGCCAGCAACTGAAGAGAAAATGAGTAGATTTGATAAAATTTTATTCATATATCAAGGCAATACATCAAACCACCGAACTACACCCACAAGTTTTTTTTCATTATCAACTACCGGTAAAGAGCTGAGCTTGTACTTTATCATCTTTTTCCACGCAATTTCTTTGGGAGTCGACAGGTGGATGGTGATGAGATTCTGTACCATGAACTTGTATACCGGTATTTCATCTGTCTGAGCAATCATCTCAAACATATTGAACACTCCGACCAACTGCTCCTCCTGGTTGACGACATATATACTCGCTGACTGCTGCTCAGACATCACTTCTGAGCGGATCATCTGCTTAACTTTTGCCACTGACCAGTCTGCAGATACTTGATAAAATTCCAGAGAGACTGCGTCGCCTATCGGTGTATGAGATATTTGTAGCAACTCGTTGACTTCAGCTTTTTTATCACCGGGGAGTAGGGCGATGATTTTGGACCTTGATGGTCTATCCAGTGTCATGAGAATATCTATAGACTCATCTGGGTCAAGATGGGTCAGTATCTTTGCAGAACGCTCGGGAGGAAACGACTTGAATAATGTTGTTTGGAAGCTCACGTTTAGATTGTTGATGACATCAGCCGCATAGTTTTCATCAAGAAGATTGACGATACGACGGACGTTGCGAATATTGGTCTGATCAAGATAGCCGGCGAGATCTTCAGGGTTGAGTTTTTTGAGATTCGTTTCTTGTTTGCGCATCATGACCCTTCCACGTGCGAGCTCAAGCGGGGCCACATCTGCCCATGACAGGAATCTGGGACTGATTGGTCGTCCGACAAACCGAGCAAATCGAAACAACATATCCTCGACACCGATCCAGCGCATGATGCCCAGCAACCCTACATCTACACCAGAGATGCGGAGGCTCGGTTGCTGAACAAATACCACATCGTTGACCCGAACCATTTTGCTACCTGAGATATCGATGACCTGCTGATCGGAAATATTTTTGCCCACAAAAAGCTCGTTTTCTTCGAGATTTGTTCTCGGAACACTATCGTCGACGGTGATCACGTCGTTCATCTTTGTGACTGAAGAAAGTGGTAGTAGTTGCTGTTCGCCGGAGGTTGTGCGGACCAGGATCTTGGTCACTGGTGCGCTCGGTTCACTTTTAAAAACGAGGTCGTCGAGGCGACCGATATATGTACTATTTTGATCAACTACTGATTTCCCTTTGAGCTCCGAAAAATAGAGCATGAAGTGATATTAAATATATTAAGTTGGTTAACCATCAATATACTCTCTTTTGTGGAGTATACGAACACAACTCTGGTAGTGAAACCAGATTGTATTATACTAGTCAGTTTGCTAGAATAAGCTTCCGTTGTCAAGTAGTAGATTGTTGTGGCGCTTTTCGCGTGATTAGTTCATCGGTAGAACGCTGTCCTGATAAGACAGAGGTGCATGGTTCGACTCCATGATCACGCACACATTTGGTTGTAAAGTTCAAAGTTATAAGGTTCGATTGACTTTATGACTCGATAACCTTATAACCTGATAACTTTGAAACTTGATGACCTGAAGACTTTCGACTTTATGGACTGGTCCATGGACGCTTAGCTCAGTTTCGGCCAAAGGCTGATCCGCCTCTGGCGGAGGTAGACCCGTCCGACATGCCAGGACCCTTAGCTCAGTTGGTAGAGCGCTGCTTTTACACAGCAGATGTCAGAGGTTCAAGTCCTCTAGGGTCCACAAGTGATGTCGGGCGGGGCGCTACTTTTACACAGTAGATGTCAGGGGTTCAAGTCCCTTAGCGTCCACAGTTTTTTGAGAAAAATATGAATAACCAAGTAAATGTTGATGATCAGAACACACAACAAATTGGGAAAAATTCTATTAATCCGCCTGTACAAATCCCAAAGAAGGCGATAATGAATTACTGGATGGTTTCAACAGTTATATTGTTTCTTGTTTTGATAGGCAGTAGTTTCTATACACTCAGATTAATGAACAAGATTACTGGTGATAACCCAAACATAGAGCAAACTAGTACACCGACACCCACAAATAACACAACGACAATAACTGAATCTACTCCTACTATTTCCAGCGGGAGCATTTATTCAAATCAAAAATATTATTTTTCCATTTCAGCTCCAGATGGTTTCGAAATTGCAGAGAGTCCTTTTCAGTTCACTTCTATATTGAATGTGATGGCAACAAATCAAATTCCAATCGGTCAAAACTCTTGGGAGGTATATGCAAAAGATAATGAGATTAAAATTGACCTTTCGGTAATGAAAAAAGACCCAAAAAATGACACATGGGGATGGGGAAGTTTTAATGGAAGTAATGACATTTATCAAAAACTCGCCTCGCTAGCACCCGAACAAAACTTCGAGATGAGGAGCAATTTGTTTTACAGTACTGGGATAAAAAATGTTAACGGAATTATATTTCAAATGTTTCGAACAGGGCCGAACATCGGATATCCTAGTGAATACATCGACTCGGTCGGGGCTGTAGCTATTGTATCTGATACAACATTCTACTTTAGTGCACAGAAGGGAACAAATCGAACAACGGAAGAGACTAAACAAGCATTGGATAAAATGTTATTAACTTTTAAAGTTTTGGAGTCTAATTGACCTGCTTGTTTTCTCCCGAAGGGCGAGTGGGCAGAGACATCTATATTTCATATCATTGTATGTGGTGTGAATTGTTATAATGATCGGAGATGTACATAGCACTATGTTGGTTGCGCTCTCTTGAACAGGTGGTTGATGCGCGTATTATACTTTGATAAAGAATTTATGAAAAAAGCTCAACAAGCATTGGGGAGTCTATCGTCTTTTATGCAAGGAGTTATCAGTAGTAAATCCTCAACTCCAAAATTGATTAAGGTAGCAGTGGCTGTCTTTGCTGCAGTACTTATGCTCTCTGGTGCCTTTTATACAGGAATATGGATGTCATCAAAAGGTGAAAATGTTAGGTATACCACAGTTGAAACAGCTGGTGGAAATTCACCAAGTCCATCACCTACGCTTGTAGCAAACTATTCGAATAATAGTGAGATTGTGGGCCTTACTAGTTGGCCAAAGCCTAAAGTAACGCCACCAACAACTTTTGGTTACACTAAAATTATTGACCTTCCAGGAATAGGTGTACGCGCTTCCTTTCCAGAGAGTGTAAACATTGCGTATACGGACGCAACTAAGGGCTACAAAGCGTTAATTACCGCCAGGGATTATGTGGACTTTGTTCTCTATGATTATGCTGGCGGAGGTAGAAGAGAGTGGTTTAAAAAGAAATATGAACTAACAGATCCCCAGAATTATGTTGATGAGGCGTTTTCTTCAAATAATCATTCTGGTTATATTCATTATGGTAGAACATTAGACGGTAATGCATGCTGCACATTTTACTATTATACAGTGGTTAAGTCCGACAAAATGCTGGTGGTGATGGGCAACAGTATGGGCTTGACTACAAAGGATGGGTACTTTTTTGGTCACAGTCTGGATAAATTTAGAAGCTTCCTCTCTACCCTTGAAATCATGTCCACGGATCACGCAGGCATTGACCGTCCAGATCAAAAAAAAATTGCTGATGAAGCAATGATGCGATCGAGCAATATTAGAAAAACTATCTGGGAAAATTCCGGCGTTGGTTTTCGCATTACTGCACCTGAATGGATTGAGTCTCGTAGACCAATCAAATTTAATGACGATGGAACAATAGAGTATTCGGACTGGATAAGAAGTAACCCGGAGATCGTGGAAACTCAATATGATTACCCTAAAAAAACAGTGGATTCCGTAATGGAACAGACTTCAGGAGGCATACTGGGATTTCTAGGATCGGAATATACAAATAGGTCTTTTGACTATGTTATAGAGGACTTACTGTTTCCGGCTGGATATTGTTCAACTGCATGGGAAACAGTTTCTGAATGCACACTTGACGAGTACTGCTACACAAAGGATGATGTGATGAATAATCTTTTTCTCACTAAAACCGAAAAATTTGGACCCTACACCGGGCAACTGAGAAACATCAAGGAAGATTTCTCAAATAAATATGATTGTCGTGGTGGAGCGATGTGGCTAATCAAAGGTAAAGATGGTCAGTTCATCATATCGAATATTTACCCGGATAGCGAAATTGTCAGACTAGAAGGTTTTTGATTATAACCCCTCTCTTACAAAATAATGACATCTAGTATGTAAAAAGTTAGTTTAAAGAAGAGAGTGATGCTTTCGTTGGCTCATCAATATTGTCTATGTTTCTCCTCTCTTTTGTCCCTTGTCTATATTTTTTGAAATTTGTTTGAACTAGTATCGTGTGCCTTCCACCATTTCTATGAAACTACACTGTCACCGACCCAATACCATAAAGATTCCCCTCATTGCTCATCGCATCAAGGCTGGTTTTCCTTCACCCGCTGATGATTTCATTGAAAAACACTTGAGTCTTGATGAGTTGCTTATTTCCCATCCGATTGCCACTTTTTTTAT
>CAZJWN010000025.1:2721-10116 GCA_964550105.1 uncultured Gammaproteobacteria bacterium | reverse complement strand
CCAGCCAATATGATAGATGGGCCACTTGTGTGTTGGGCTGCTGCTTGCTGGGCAGGATTGAGATCTTTCAGGATATCTTCAGACATAGACAGGTATAATGATAGTGCATGACGTATAGTTTAGAACGGAGAACGCATTTCATGATTATTAATTACAATTAATGATTGATCGTTACATATTGGAGATTATTTGTAAGTTGGAAATTCTACATTGTGAATTTAGTCGTGTTTAGTATTTAGTATTTGTCATACCCCTATGTTCTCAGTCATCGCCAACTGGAAATCACACAAAAATCTAGTTTCTTGTCGCGCATGGGTCAATGATTTTCTCGAAGCTGTCGATCAATCATTTCCGCAGGCATTGACTGAAAAAAGACTTGAGCTCATCATTTGCCCACCCGCTCCGCTTCTGTACCCCCTCAAACAACTCTTGTCTCCATACGAAATCAGTATCGGTGCACAAGACGTCTCTCCTCTGCCTGAAGGTAAATACACGGGTCAGATATCTGCCGAGTCGCTCGCAGGCATCGCAAGCCACGTTGTCCTCGGACATATTGAGCAGCGAAGCCAAGGAGATAGTCAAGAAAAAGTGAGAGAAAAATTCGGCCGCGCAATATCACAGAAGATGATCCCGCTTCTCTGCGTCACTACACCTTCTCAACTGATTGCAAGCTCACCATACATCGTTTTTGAGCCTCCCTCTGCTGTCGGCACAGACAATGCTGCAGATATCGAAGAAGTGAAACAGTTCAAGTCATCGTGCACCCTAGATACACAGCAAAAGTTCATCTACGGAGGGAGTGTGGGTCCTGATAATATCGAGGAATACATGAAAAGCAGGATCGTCGATGGTGTGTTTGTAGGAGCTGATAGTCTAGATCCGCTCATCTTTGCACAATTGATCAACCTCGTTATCACCCATGCTTAAGAAACGTCTTGCGATAGTGAGTGGGTATCTGGTACTCATCGTCTGCATCTTGAGTATCGGTGCTTACGTACGATTTACTACCTTACTATCTCGTGCACATCTGAGCATCACTGATCTTGCGGCGCCACTGCCCAGCTCAATCGAGAAAAATGGCGTATACACTTTCCTTCTTTTGGGGATAGGTGGCGCGGCACATGATGGTCCAAATCTATCGGATACAATCATGCTTATCAAATACGATTCTGTTGCAAATACCCTCACTACTTTGGGTTTGCCACGTGACCTATGGGACGAGAATACTAAAGACAAGATCAATGCGATATATACCTATTCACTACAGCAGACGGCAACAGATCAATACGCATATGTCAAATCGCATTTTCAACAAATCACCGGTCAGGTCCTCGATCATGTCGTCGTCGTAGATTTCTCTACGTTTCAGGAAGTCGTCGATATACTCGGAGGAATACAGGTAACCAACAGTACAGGTTTCGTTGATGAGGAGTACCCTATCACTGGAGCAGAAAACAAGGAGTGCGTGCCGTATGACCCCTCGTATGCCTGTCGGTATGAAACGATCAGCTTCCCCACAGGCGTGCTCAAGATGAACGGTGCCGTAGCACTCAAATATGTCCGCTCTCGGCACTCGGCTGGAGATGAGGGCACAGACTTCTCTCGATCACGTCGTCAACAAGAAGTCATACAAGGTATCAGTACCAAACTGAACGAAGTGGTGAATCGCAGAGATTTTGTTACATTGGGAAATCTCTTGTCACTGCTCGATGATCGGATCAAGCGAACTATCTCCAATCGTGATGCATCGGCCCTCGCACGCACCATGATCATGAACAAAAAAAGGATACGTATCATCACCAAGAAGATAGACATGGAGTACTTCGATATACCACCGCTGTCTGAATATGACGGACGGTATGTGCTCATCCCTCCTGATAAAGATTATGCAAATCTGAAGTCGCTCATACGCAGTCTGCTTCCGTAATCTCAAGATAGGTCTTGCGCCCTCTACTATCGACTGGAGATCGAGAATTTGCGAGATCTCACTGGTCAGTGTACATAGCGAGATCCTCTGACTGCGATGTATCCACCCAAAAGACTCAGGGCACCGATGATCACGATCCAGGTGGGCATACCACCGGGTGGGGTACCGTCGACATCTATCGCACTTGGAGTAGGTTGAGTCACCATGGTCGTGGGTGCTGCCGTGATTAGCGGACTGACCGTAGGAGTCAAAGTACCTGAGGGAGTCGACACTCGTTCAGCTGTCTCGCCCAATACTTGCTCGCCTGCTTTGGCGATGATAAACGATCGCTCTATACTGCGCTCTATGCCATTGTTATCTTGTAGTAGGGCAATCAGCGTATAGCGACCTGGGGTGAAGTTTGTCTTTGGTTCAGTTACCCAAGATGCATCCTTCCGTATCACCGTCTCCAATCGGAGTTGTGGCCGAGAATCTATAAGCACGGTGACTTTTGTTCCTGGTACTCCCTTGCCTTTGATGAGTGGTTTGCCGATAGGGATCACCGCATTCTGAACAGGAAACTGGAGTGACAGGACGAAATCCTGCTCAGATGATCGCGTCGTGCTTGCCGGTAGTACATTGTCACGGTCTGATACAAACGTGTAGTCAGTACCCACTACAATCGACTGTGGCAGCGGTGCAGCTCGAGATAGTACTGCTATCACCGTAGATTTTGGATCATTCTCACTGAGTATCCGTATTTGGATGACATCATCAGCACTGGTGGCCCAAGGTATATTGATGAGCCACTCACCATTTGGCTTCGTTACTGCCATCGCCATGCGTCCAGTAATACTTGGCGAAGAGGTAACTTGTACCAACACTCCACCGACGCCCACGCCTTGAGCCGATACTACCTTTCCGTATACCGGTTTGGATATCGTACCTGTTGTTCTTTTTGCTTGCGTGGTGAAGGTGTTCAGATTGGATTCAGTATTTGTCTGGATTATTTTGTCATCTGAGATCAAATGATAGTAGTACTGAGTGAGTGGCTGCAGACCGGTCAGTTCAACATAGAAATACTTGCGAGGAGTGGGGCTACCAGCGAGATCTCTTACGTCATATGCAGTGCTCGTCAGCTGATCGGGTGATGTGCCGTATAGCACATATGTGGATTGTGCTTCTGGTAGTGAGAAGTAGAGCGAGCTTGAGGTGTCAGTTTGGCTCTGAACTTTTTCAATTATTTTTATGGGTGATGCCTGAGTATAGGTATTTGTCCTCAAAGAAAAAAAATACACTGATAACGCAAGTATCAGTATAAAAGTGGGCACCAATACCCACTGCGGCACTTTTCTTTCTGTTGTCTGACGAAGATACAAGTCACTATACATAAGTACGGTAAAAAACCTATTCAAATACTAGCACAAATTAGACTATTTGAGTAGATGCAGCCTGCACCCAATCCAGCGATTGGCTTTTCGAATACTTCACCCGCATGTGTATCTAGCGAATTAATCAGAATTATTGGAGTTTCTTTAGCCTATCGAATACTTTCATATCCAGCGGACTGATGATGATTGTCGCAGGTGAGTCAGTCAGCTCGAGACGATCATACTGACTCGCCCGGTACGCGTCATATACGACAACGCACAGGATGACCATGCTCACTGCGCTGATAAGGAAAAATAGATCACGCTTGGACAGCTGATGGGGTAATATGAGTTTCATAAAAATATTATTGAAAATACACTTGGATCTCAACCTGAGTATCAAGCACTGCGCTCGAGGATGATTCAGATGATGATGAAAGTGAATATTTTGAGATAGTCTTGAGTCGCTTTTGAGATGCGAGCTGTTCAAGAATGCTCGACACGTATTCCTGGCTTCCTGTGAGCGTGATCTGGATGGGGAAAGACTTGAGATCATCTTTCTTCGCTTTTTTATCGATAGATTTCTTCTGTGTACCGACGACAAAACTTGGGTATACCACCTCCTGCTCATCTTGGACCGATATAGGCAATGAGTGCAGATCTTCAACTACTTGGCTTATCTTGATCTGGTCAGGGAGCGACTCTGATAGCAGAGGAAAATCATTGCGTCGGGAGGACAATAGGGACTGAAGTCTGTTGATCGTCGATATGGTCGTCGCATACTGACTATTGATGACTTTGAGGTCTTCATATTGCTGACGGAGCTGAAAGACTGTGGCGATATTTGGACCGATTATCACAATCACAAAAAAGATAAATACGACAAAAAACCCTATCCCATAGGTATAGTCAACTACCGCGGGATCCTGAATTTTTTTGATGAGTTCCTGTTTGTCCATGGCTATGATTTTGACGCAACTTTTGCTTGATATCCCTCGAGAACGATTTCAAACTCATAGAGTCCTGCTCCATCACGAGTAAACTGCCCCAGGTTCACTGACTTGTACCTTTTATCTTTGGAAAGTCGCTGATAGAACTGTTGCACGATGAGTCGTGCATCGGTAGTCCCAGTCAGCGTGACAGTCTTTCCATCTATCGAAAGTAGTTTGAGATTGGCTTTCTGGGGAAAAGTGCTTCGTACATAGTCTACTTGCTCGTTCCAGACATCTTGTGTGGCAAATATGGTATTTATGTTTTTTATTTTCTTTTGCTTTTCTTCAAGATCAGTCCGTAGGCTTTTTGTGGCTTCTATAATTGCCAGTTTTTGTGAGAGCTTTTGCTTTTCATCTATGATTTTTTGATCAATCGTGAATCGGTACATAAAAACACAGATCACCACAAGCTGAGTGATAATCAAAACAACTCGCAGATGGTGAGTACCAAAATATTTCAACCGTTCAACAGTTGGATGGGTGCTGTGCGGGAAGAGGTTGATCGCGTATTTCATATACTATGGTGACCCTATCATAGTAGCTGAAAATGGCTCATCCAGCAAGGAGGAGGGAAAGGGGAAAGTCTTCAGGCCGTAAGTCATCAAGTCGAAGGTCGGAGAGCGAGCTAAGGAAGCTGCAAGCATAGATCCCGGATCGCACTTCGTTTGTCCGGGATGACAGATTGGTGATCAAGGGCTCAGTTTTGTGCGAGCCAGAGTTGTGTGAGCTGCTGCTTAGCAGAAGTATAGGAAGTGCACCAGCCGTAGTCCACACTGGAAAGAGCTCGAGCTCGTTGATCAATATCAAAGACGAGAGCGTGTCTGTGCAATACTTCCATTTCAGATTTAATAGCTGCAAGTTCCTCTGTCAGACGCATGTGTGGCTGGAGCCAGTACCGTATCCCCCACCATATACCCCGTGCTAATCCTTTGGGTTGCCTCTTGAGATGTGTCGATTCGTGAGCAATATATGCCTCTACTCGATGATCTATTTCTGCTGACATATATCTCGCATGAAGATCATATCTGAGGAATATGTAGGGTAATCCAAAGAACACACAGGCTTTGATCGTGGAGATGATAGGAATATATGAAAAAATTCGAGGGATACACAGTACATTTTTAGATTGCATACAGAGTCAATTATAGTTGATTGCGAAAGCAGGAGGTCGGTAGTTAGGAGATTGAGGATTTGAGACGGGCAGCTTTTTGTTTGCTGATGATGTTGCGCTTGGAAGCTTTGTCGATGACCGAGTATGCTGCATTGAGCTCAGCCGACGCAGCTACATAGCCTACTTTTCGAGCAGTATTGACGATTTTATCGATTTTCCCAATATACAACTTATTCGCGCTCGATTTGCGGACGTCTTTACGAGCTTTTTTTTGAGCTGATTTGATGTTTGCCATAGAGTCTTGATTTTGTCTTGAGCCCTTCAAAGGAGCTCAGATTCAGTCCGTAGTATATCACCGGCTGGCCAGACTTACAAGAACATTAGACCTGCGGAAGATAATATTTCAACCGGAATTCACGGCTCGATAGTCCCTGATCTTCATCAGGGAATCAATAAAGGAAAGCCGGAACGGAGAAACGACCTAAATATCTGATTGGTCAGCCAATGTAATCACTACAAATCATCAGTCTTAAACTCCTTTTGGAAGAGTTTGGAGCCGTAGTCACCCTCGAATTTCACCGTGACTTTCATGTCACTGGTGATGGCGTGATATCGACAGACATTGCGTGAACACGTACCGAGGGTGATCTGACGCTCAAATAGCGTGCCAAAGGTGGTGGCTGGCTCTTTTGGCCTCGCTGTGCTGAAAACACCTTCTGACTCTTGCTCCTTGGTCGAATAGGTGAGTTCGTACTCGATCGAAGTAGTCTTTTCAGGCACACCTTCGATAGTCAGTTTGATCTCTTGTTTCGGGGTGATGGGCTTCAAGCTCACTTGCACCTCGGGGCCAACAGTCGGGATGATCTCATTTTCGGGCGCTTGGGTGATCTGAATGGTTTTTTTTACCAAAGGCGGAGCTGCCGGTCGAGTCAGTAGATAACCTGCGAGCACGATGACCACAAGGGCAATAGCCGCGATGGGAAGAATGGTTTTTTTATTCATAGACACGGGTCAAATAGTAAATTTCTGCTCAAAATAATGACTGAGCTCTTTAGTCAATACAGTTTCTTGCTTCATCGTGTCACGTTCACGTATAGTGACCATGCCTGACTCAAGCGACTTGTAGTCGATCGTGACGCAATAGGGAGTGCCTATCTCATCTTGGCGACGATACATTTTACCAATATTTCCTGCATCGTCAAACTCGACTCGAAAGCGTTTTTTGAGTGTGCTGTAGATCTCCCGTGCTTGGGAGCGAAGTGATTCGTCTTTTTGTAGCGGAAATATCGCAATCTGCACTGGAGCGAGGTTTGGTTTCAACTTCAATACCGTGCGTGTCTTGCCCTCGCCGAGATCTTCCTCGTGATAGGCATCAGCGAGGACCATGAGAAACATGCGATTGACTCCAACAGCTGGCTCCATGACATGAGGGATGACCTTACGCCCAGTGGAGGAGTCCACGTACTCAAGCGTCTTACCAGAGTGCTTCATGTGTTGTGAGAGGTCATAGTCAGTGCGATACGCGATCCCCCACAGCTCTTTCCACCCAAAGGGATACTCATAATCGAGATCATAGGTATCTTTGGAGTAGTGTGAGCGTTCTTTATCAGTATGCTGACGCCAGCGAAGTTTGGCTGCATTGATCCCTAGATCACCAGAAATGAATGACCACATCGATGCTTTCCACTCCTCCATCAGCTTTTGCCAATCAGTCTTTTCTGGATCAAAGAAATACTCGATCTCTGCCTGTTCAAACTCAAGGGTGCGGAATACAAACTGTCCTTGTGTGATCTCGTTACGGAATGATTTCCCAACTTGTCCCACACCAAAGGGGAGTTTCACTCGACATGAGTCGGTGATTTGCTTAAAGTTCGCAAATATCCCCTGGGCCGTCTCACCGCGCAGATACGCGATCGACTTCTCACCTGATACGGTCCCGAGCTGTGTTTCAAAAAGTAGATTGAACGCCTTGGGTGTCGTGATCTCGTTGCCATCGGGTGACTTGATCTGATTTTT
>CAZJWN010000025.1:0-2621 GCA_964550105.1 uncultured Gammaproteobacteria bacterium | reverse complement strand
ACTTTCTCGCAGAGCTCACGGCACTCACTCCAAGTCAACGGAGAGCCATCATGATGTCCCAGATCTGACAGAAGTTTTATAACAAAGTTTGTTACCAAGTCGATTGTCATTTCGGTTGGTACTGAGGCAAGCTTTTTGATAAAGAGCTGATAGGAGATATAGATCGGAAGTTCGGGGAGTGAGTCTGGAAGTAGTCTATCAAGCAGAAAAATCGAAAGGGTAAATGCCTCGAGCCGTGATGGGTCATGCTTGATGGCATACAGCGCTGAGATGAGACTAGATTGCTGGATATAGAGTCCGCCGGGTGATTGACGACAGACACAAGAAATATATGATCCGGTCTGGAGGTGGCCAGCTCGACGCGAAGTGATCTGTCGTACACCTTTGGCCGTGACCCACAGCTTACCCAATGAACGAGTGAAGATGACGAGGGAAGTATCAGACTCTTTCAAAACGCGCTTACGCAGGATGATCCCCTCGATTTTGATACTTTTGGACATGCCGTATGATATCTGATCAAAATGAAGAATTCAGAAGTAGAAACAGAGTGATGACTCACTAGATCCTTCTCCCGCCTCACCGGCGCCACGCCTGCAACGCTTATGCGTAGCATTGCGGGCAGGGGGCATGGATCCTTCTCCGCCAGTTGGCGGATCGGGATGACCCTCCTTCGCCCCCGCAAAGCGGGACAGGCAAGGCTACGGAAGGGCGAACAGTGGATCCTTCTCCGCCAGTTGGCGGATCGGGATGACCCACCAACAACTTCGTAGTTAGGCGGGTCACTTCATTTTGGTATCTTGCATGAGGATGCCATCAAATACGCTCTTTCCGTTGATCGTCACCTTCCAGCTCTGATCCTGCAAACCAGCCTGTTTCTGAACCAAAAGTTCTTGTGATTTCACCTCTGCGGGCAACGTATACTCTACCGTGACATCCGCCTTACCCTCTGGTTGCACGACGAGGAATCCTTCAAATACGGTCTTACCAAGCTCATTATAGGTTCGTGGTTCAGTTGAAGATCCAGAAAGTTTCCCGAGTTTTGAACCAAGGGGAACATAGAATCTGATCCAGTTGCGCAGCGGAGCATTCAGACAAAGCACTTCTTTTTGCTCGAGATTACAGTTGGAGCCAGGGAAAGGATTTTTGAATGCGATCGAGACAGTTCGTTGAGCACCGGTGGTCTTGGATACTACTGACTCTTTGACAAATAGATTCGATTTTTGACCACCAAAGTTCACGTTGTTGATATGCAGATAGTCAGTGCCCTCTGAGTCGACTATCCGTCCTGCCCAGCCCATTTTCTCTATTGCGGATTGGGTGGTTGGATTTTTGAAGTTCATCATGATGTGCTTCTCGTCCATATTCAGGAGCATGGATTGGATAGTCTTGCCCCAGTAGAGCTTTGGTGAGGCTCCGATGGCAAATCGAGTCAAGTCCTTCAGCAACCCAGATAGGATGGCTTTTCTGTCAGCACGCTCATATCCTACCTGTGTCCCGATCGACTCAAGCAAGGTATAGATCACCGATGGACAGTCACAGCGTTTGTCTATCTGGGTCGAAAACTGCACACCATCGACATAGCGGGCTTTGCCGACTTCTTTGCCATCTTTCATGACTGGTTCGCCAAAGATATTGATCAGGTCAACCAAGATCTTTGTGTCAATGAAAAAGAGGCCGTCATACTCGACTGCAGATCCGTATGTTTTGTAGAGTGATTGAAAATTCTTGACTGACTCGACCAGATCAGGTGAGATGTTTGTGTCACGCAGATACCACTGACTAACTCCTTTGAAGTAGCGCTTGATAGGATCTGGTGCTATCCCTGGTCTAACACCTGCATCGATATCATAGATATTGGTGACTCGTGAGAACTCGATCTTGCCTGCATCGATCGAAAGCTCAGTGGTGCCGGTCCAAAAGCCTCCAGTGGCCCGTCGCTCTTTGTCATTTTGGAAAATGATGAGATATTTCTGCTTTTTGGTCTTTCCCAGGATTCGGGGCATCTCTTTCAAAAATGGCTGGGCATTCACGATGAGGCGATATGCTCCGTCAAATTGGTCTTTGGCACTGACTATCTGATCACGGACACGTATCCCACGGAACTCCTCCGGATAGCGCATCGGGTCGATGCTGTCGATATTGGACTTTGCCTTTGCTACGTCAGAGGCTATCGGGTCTATTTTACTCATGAGGCTATCTATCGTGAGCACCGCAGTCTCTAGTCGCTCCTCTGTCGATTTATCGGCTAGACTTGATTTTGTCCCTTTTTTGAATCCAATCAAATCAGCTACGGGAGCGATCGCTGTGATGGCCTCCTCTGCAGCAGAAAAAAGACTGTCACCCGCATCGAGTGCGGCAAAATAGTCTTTGACTTGTGGTACGAAGGTGAATTTCTGGAAAGCCTTTGATTCTGTTCGTATCCCCTGGAAATCCTGGTGTAGCTCGGCAGTTTTTGTAGCAAGCAAATCGAGGTCATTTTGTTTCACTACTTCCTTCATCGCACTTACTTTCACCCGCAGTGCTTCTGCACGTGCCTTGACTTTCATACCTGGGACATAGACGAGCACGTAGCCTGCTGCAGCTCCAGCGAGGAGGACAGCAAAAATAACGGTGAATAGAGT
>CAZJWN010000024.1:8565-10167 GCA_964550105.1 uncultured Gammaproteobacteria bacterium | reverse complement strand
GTAAAAATTTCACCAGCATGGGCAGAGTTGCTCAAAGATGAGTTTGATAAGCCATACTTTATCGAACTCACAGATAAAGTACGAGGAGAATATCTATCGAAAACAGTTTTTCCTGCACCAAAAAATATCTTTCGCGCATTTGATCTGTGTCCTCCAAGCGAGGTGAAGGTCGTCATCCTCGGACAGGATCCATATCATACGCCAGGCGTAGCTGATGGACTCGCATTTTCATCTCTCCCTACCAATCCTGTCCCGCCCTCTCTGCAAAATATATATAAGGAGATTGAAAATGAGTTTGGTATCACCTGTGAACAGACGCCGGATCTGACCCGTTGGGCAAAGCAGGGCGTGCTGTTACTCAATGCTTCGCTCACCGTCGAGTCTGGTCTTGCGAATTCACATGTACTGTATGGTTGGCATACATTCACTGACGCAGTCATCAAGGTGATCTCAGATAGACTAGAGCATGTTGTCTTCTTGCTCTGGGGGAGCTTTGCGGGAAAGAAAGAAGAGCTGATTGACTTTAGCAAGCATCATATCCTCACCTCTGCACATCCATCTCCCCTGTCAGCGTATAAAGGTTTTTTTGGAAATGGACATTTTGCTGAGGCGAACGATTTTTTGACCGAAATGGGGCGCACACCTATCGATTGGAAATAGCACATGCAATCTTCAGATTAGTTTTCAACACCTATTCCTTCTCAAAATATAGTGTCACGACAGATGTGATGTCCTGTGACCCTGGTTGGAGGTTGGCTGTGCCACCGCCACCACCCATCGCCTCAGATTTGGCAGTATAGTAGGGGACTGGTCCGATACCATCGGTGGATGATTCGATCATGTTCACTACACGGCCGAGCTTGATGCCGAGCTGATTTGAGAGCTTTGCGGCCTGCTCACGAGCATTGGCTATCGCTTTGTCTCTGGCTTGCTCACGATATTTTTCTGGTGATTGCACCACAAAACGGGTATTTTGGATCTCTGTAGCACCAGCTTGCGTAGCGGCCTTTGCGATCTCACCGACTTGCTTGGCATCTTTGACTTTGATATTGAGTGTCGTATTCCCTCGATAGCCGATGATGCTATTGCCCGCATTGTAATCATAGTTGGGGTATACGTTGAAGTTCTGTGTCTCGATATCTTTTTTTGAGATATCGTACTCTGCCATTTTTGCGACGATGGCATTGTTGACTTTTGAGATCTCATTTTGCGCCTCTTCAGCAGTATCTCCATCTGCAGTGACCCCTACGTCTACGTATGCGAGATCGGGCACGACCTCGACTTTGCCCTCACCCACGACTGAGAATTCACTTGTTGGCTGCTGGGTGACCTGCAGGGGGATCCCGAGACCAAACATCCGCACGACAAATAAAGTGAGCAACACCGTGACCGGTACTGCGATCAGATATAAGTTTTTCATATTTATTGAGTGTTAAATTGATAAATTATTATTTTGCTCTATTGTTCTTGCATTTATATTGTAGTCTCAGTTGACATACTTTTGCAAATAGAAAACCTATTTCATAGTTCATGGCTCATAGTTCATAGTTCATGGTTCATGGTTCATGGTTCATGGTTCATGGTTCATGGTTCATGGTTCAT
>CAZJWN010000024.1:0-8465 GCA_964550105.1 uncultured Gammaproteobacteria bacterium | reverse complement strand
GTTCATGGTTCATGGTTCATGGTTCATGGTTCATGGTTCATGGTTCATGGTTCATGCTTTATTCTTAACCTTACTCATAACGAGTATCTTTCATATTCTTAAATATACGGATCACGGGATGATCAAATACAGTCGACGTCTCCTCGGCATGTTCATCGGGAAACTCAATCAGTGTATGACCAAATACGATGATGCGTGGATAGGAGGTGATCTTTGCCACCTGAACAAATCCAAGCGCACCACTAAAAAGATCATCGTAGTATTTGTTCAGCCTCGGGTATTTTGCTCGAAGAAATGCACACTTTTGGGGACTGTGGAGTGGCCGTGGATCAACGAATTTAAAATCAGATTTCTGTCGCATTTCTACAGACGTATCAATCAAAGGTCTGCACGTATGATTGTAAAATATTCTGCGTGACGGGACTACAATATAGTCAGCACGACTAATATGATCAACAAGACTAGCTTGTAGCGAAGGATTTGTGTCAAGCTCATAAAAATCAAAAGAGATATTCTGGATACCGAAGTTCGGTGGTCTTAACTGAGCAATATCATCATTTGAGATCGGCATATCTACTACATTTGCTGTCTCTGAAAGCACATAGGCTCCTGTTTGCATGTGCTTATACATCCATGCAGAAGCACTGATACGTGAATCGGGCGTGCTGTATATGCTCGTTGTTGCAAAGCCAATGACTGATACTGATATTGTAAAAAGTATTAGTCCCACACGATATAGCGTGAGCTGATTTCTCTTTTTTACAAACCTCGTAAGGAGGTTTATGATATACATACCTCCCAAGATGCCGGTGACTGTGATGAGTGGATAGAGTGGCGCCAAGAATCGAGTCCACTTCGCAAACAAAAAAATGTTTGCACAGATCACGACCATCATGGCAAATCGCATCAAGTTGTTTTTGGAGGATCTCCATGACATAGCTACAAACCCGACAAGAGCTGCGACTGACATGATGATGCCGTGTGAATACGGCAAAATGCGGAAGATTTGGAAAATGCCCGGGGTCTCCATATAAAACTGCCTCGTATAAAAAGGCACATATGCACCCATCCCTACACCTCCCTCATAGCTGATAGTACTCATGAACTCTGACCAGGCGATGATATTGTACGGCGATGTGAAGACGACGCCCAGGAATGCAAAAAAAACAAAAATGGCGCACAGTATCAGAAATAGTAGCTTTTGTTTGCTTTGCCGCTGGATCAGTTGTGTGTACATGTGTCGACTCATCTCCAACCCAGATGATTTTTTTGATGATGACAGCTGTCGATAGAGTGCCCAACTACTCCCAGCTCTCCGCAGGATCCATATCAAAAGGACAAATAGTGGTGGGCCAGCAGTCAGGATGCCCGACATCTTTGTGCCGACTGCAAAACCTGTGATCAAGCCGAGCCAGATGAGCCGTCTCAATGAGATTGATCCCGACTCAATGAGTCTCAATGATTCGTATACTGACATCGCATACCACATCGAGAGTAGGCTTTCCGTGGTCCCAAAGTGGGCAAATTGGATCATGACTGGGGTCATGATGATCAGTAGATAGACGCATACTGATTCGAGATATTTCAGTCGGCGACCAAGTAACTGGATCGTGATACGATACATATATAGTGTCGTGATGCACGAAGCAACAGCGCTGATGATACGGAGAGCAAGTGCACTTTGACCAAAGCTGATAGAGATATCACTTGTGCTGGCGATCCGGATGATGTGCGCGATCACCCACCCGAGGTAGAGGCTCAGCTGTCCGTACGCGAAAAAGAAAGGATGCAGACACGCCTGCTGACTCGATGTAGCCGTGGGTACATATGCAAATCCTGATATACCCATCATGTATCCTATAGATCGATAAAGCTGTGTTGGTATCTGTGTCCAATCACTACAACCCAAACGCATGATCGAGTCGACCATGTTGCGCTCATCAGGATGCATCGGATAGGGGAGACTCCAGGATAGATTGATAAACCGTGTATATATGAGGAGTGCTAACGAAAAAGCCATGAAAGCGAAGTAGAACAAATATCCTTTTGTACGAAGTGACTTCATATTCGAGAATAAGTATATCGTATAGAAATGGTGAAATATGAACCAGTAAACATAAACCTTAAATCATGAACCATGAACTATTATCCTTAATGTCGATAGCTTGGAGCTCGCAGCTTCTTTGGTTCTCAGGTTCCCCACTTTACAGACTTTAGGGACTTTATAGACTTTACAGACTATATGGCTCACCTGCCGTCTTAGGCGGGCTTCTTCCGGTTGCAAAAAGGCGAGTTTCACTGTATCATTCGGGCTATTAGCTAGTTTATACACGACATAAATGAAGTACGAAATCACCTATCTGGTCGAAACCGAAGACAAGTCCAAATCTGTCACCGATATCATCACCTCAGCCGGAGCCACCTATACTGAGACCAAAAAGTGGGGACAACGCGATCTCGCATACCCAATCAAAAAAAACATGAAGGCCTTTTACTACACCGGCACGATCGAGTGCGCAGGGGCCTTGGTCACTGAAATCAAGCAAAAACTCAACTTCGCAGACGTTGCTATCCGTTATTTGATCATCAAATTAGAAAGCTAAACGAGTATCATTCTATACACCCCATGTCTAGCAGATCTATCAACAAAGTCATGTTGCTCGGCAATCTCACCCGAGATCCTCTCGTGAAGTTCACTTCAGCAGGCACCGCAGTGGCGACATTTGCTATCGCGACCAATCGTAGCTGGACTACCGCTGAAGGACAAATCAAAGAAGACGTCCAATACCACAATATCGTCGCTTGGGCCAAGCTCGCCGAGCTCGTGGGCAAGCTCCTTGCCAAAGGAAAAAAAGTCTATGTCGAAGGCAGACTCACTACACGTAAGTACACTGATAAAACCGGTGTTGAGCGCTATATCACTGAGATAGTCATGGATGACTTCATCCTCATGAGTGATGGTCGCCGATCTGAAGCAACCAGTGATTCGTCCGCTCCCGCCTCGAATACCGCCCCCGCTGAAGACACTTCACCAGCAGTTGAGCCCTCAACTTCACCATCATCACAATCTATCAATCCTGATGATATACCTTTTTAATTGTTTCTCATAACATATGAATAAGCCTGACTATTTTGAAAAAATGAATTTGACTCCTGATTATAAGGATGTCGAGACGATGCAGAAGTTCATCACTGCACGTATGCGCATCACTACACGTGAACAAACCGGCATGAGTGCAAAAAATCAACGAAAACTTTCCAAGGCTATCAAATACGCCCGATACTTGGCCCTCCTGCCAACCATCTCTTATCAAGCGCAATAACCCACAGAGTTGATAGTTGAGAACTTACAGTTTATAACGAGGGACAAAGATGGTGTATAAGGATTTTTCTGAGTCATTTCTGCTGTCATCCAGATCCCGCCATCTTAGGCGGAGAAGGATCTACCCTCTTCGACTCCCTGAGTTTAGCTCAGGGTCCATCCTGTTCTTCTGGTCATCCTGCCTGTCCGCCGAAGAGGCGGGAACGTAGTGAAGGATCCACTTATCTTTCTGACCTCCTGAACTTGGTTCAGGAACAATGCTTGTAGCTTTTTCAACATTACGGACTTTATGACCTTAGAGACTCTCGTTCTACATTCTCCACTATCAACTATCAACTTGTGTTCCCCGATTCTCCTCCTTTACTTCCTCTCATTGATCTAGCTATAATGATCTCATGGCCACATTTGAAGTGCGTGTCGATTCGGGATGGGATCTGTTGGTGACTCCAGGTACCAAAGTGGGTTTCACCACCTCTCTGGCACAGCAGGTATCGCCCGTGAGCTATCCGCAGACGATCCCGCTCGCTCAGATACTCGCGTTTTCACCCAAACATATCTTCAAACATATCAAAAAAAGCGTGGGTGAGATGATCAGAAAAGGTGATGTAATCGCAGAAAATAAATCTATTTTCAGCTCCAAGAAATTCTCCGCAGACGCAGATGGCATCATCACGCATGTTGATCATGTAGTGGGAGAGATTGTATTTGAGCAGGTACTTTCAGATGTGAGCTCGAGTGCTATGATGGCACTATTCGAGGGTACCATCGGCGAGGTCAAAAAGGGCTCCCTGACAGTCAAGGTCGCAAAGGTCCTCGAGATAAAAGTGAACGAGCCCGTCACGTCCCGCTTTGGAGGTCGCTGTCTCGTCACTGACTCTGCTCATGCCATGATACTCGGTCTACCTGATGTGGGTGGCAACATCATAGTTGCTCCAGACTTCACCGACTATAGCATCTCAAAGTTTGAGGCACTCCAGGCTCAGGCCTTTGTGACACAAGCGCCGGCACGTACTCATATACCTACATTTACGCTCAAAAAGACGAGTGAGTTTGCAGATATCGTTGACTTTGCTCCTTTGGCTGTGTACGCTAATCCATCTGAGTCGACACTCATCTTTTATAAATGATACTCACCCTGTGAAGCAAGATACTCAAGCCCCGCCCAAAAAAGAGCCCATCATAAACAAATTGTTTCTCGTGGCTGCATTTGCGTTCATATTTGCAGCAGGATATAGGATAGGTGATACCAAGACATTTTTTGGTGTCGATATTTTTGGCACTGCCAGCAAGCCATATGTTTCTACACTTCCCGGTGAAAATGCAAAAAATGAGCTCGAAGTAAACGATAAAAATATTGACTTTTCTTTGTTTTGGGAGGTCTGGAGTAGATTTGAGAGTAAATACGTCGATCGTGCAAAGCTTGATACAAACAAGTTGTTTTATGGAGCGATCAAAGGACTCGTTGCATCTGCTGAGGATCCCTACACATTTTTCTTGACACCCGATGAGCACAAGCAGTCCAAAGAATCCCTCGGGGGGAGATTTGAGGGTATAGGAGCCCAGCTTGGGACAAAAGACGGCCACATAGTAGTCATCGCTCCACTTCCAAACTCACCTGCGTTGGCTGCCGGTATCAAAGCCGGAGACCAAATCACCGCAGTGGACGGCGTGTCGATCGAGGGTGAACCAGTCACCCAGGTAGTGACCAAGATCCGTGGTCCAGCCGGCACCGAAGTGACGCTCACCATACTGCGGGCAAAAGACGAGATCGAGGTGAAGATCACCCGTGCAAAGATCACGGTGAATATCTTTGAGACAAAATATGAGAATCAGATCGTCCATGTCAAGATGAATCAGTTTGGCGACAACAGCATCCTCGAGTGGGACAAGTTGAGTCGAGAAATAGCTCAAAAATATGCAGCAGGCACGATCAAGGGACTTGTCTTGGATGTGCGTGACAATCCAGGTGGCTATCTCGACGCAGCGGTCAAGATCGCCTCTGATTTCCTTCCTTATGGTGAGCTCGTAGTGAAACAAGAGTCACTTGACCGAAAAGTCGACTATCGTGTCACGAAAAACGGTGTGCTCCAAAAAATTCCCGTCGTCGTCCTCATCAACAAAGGTTCAGCATCAGCTTCCGAGATACTTGCTGGTGCCTTGCGAGATCACAAGCGAGCCAAACTAGTTGGTGAGAAGTCATTCGGCAAAGGCTCAGTCCAGGAAGTCATCGAGCTATCTGGTGGTGCAGGCATGCATGTGACCGTAGCCAAGTGGGTACTACCTGGTGGAGACTGGATCAACGGCAAGGGTATCACTCCAGAAATAGTGATTGTAAACGAAGAGCTCGATGGCAAAAATACGGTTGACGCACGCAAGCTCGATGCACAACTAAACAAAGCCGAAGAATTGTTGAAATAACTACTTGATCTACAGCCCGTTAATCTCGATGTCATGCTGTCTGTCCGCCGATGAGGCGGGAACATAGTGAAGGATCCACTTTCCTTTATCTCCTCTCGAGAGGAATCCCAAACGGAGGGAGCTTGCCAGCCTGCCATAGCGATGCTTGGCGGCTGGGTGTGTTCTTCTCTTTGACTCCCTGATGAAAATCAGGGTCCATGCCATCTCTTGTCATCCTGATGCGCCTTGGGCGCAGAAGGATCCACTGCTTGCCCGTCTAATTGCGCAGCTA
Organism: uncultured Gammaproteobacteria bacterium; assembly: GCA_964550105.1. Classification (GTDB taxonomy): domain Bacteria; phylum Patescibacteriota; class Microgenomatia; order UBA1406; family GWC2-37-13; genus JAGOLU01. The sequence goes on along the minus strand of CAZJWN010000024.1, from coordinate 2,454 downwards.
TTGACGGGTCATCCCGCCCGCCGTCTTAGGCGGGTGAAGGATACATATGTGTGAAGAAGCTCATGGTTCCTGATGTTCATCAGGAAATCAAACATAGATATTGACTCCCCGGACCTGATCCGGGGACCATGCTCGCCCGACTAACTACGCAGCTATTGACGGGTCATCCCGGACAAACGAAGTGCGATCCGGGATCTATGTCCGCCCTTCAGTAGCTTTACTTGTCCCACTTTGCGGGAGCGAAGGAAGGGCCTGCCCTCAACCTTATAACTTTATAGCCAGTCTACTTATCAGAGGCTTTAACGAAGGAGGGTTCAGCTTTTTTTCAGGAAGAAAGGGTACATTTGCTGCATTGAAAATTCTGTCTGCATCAGCTAGCATATGCTAGTTATACCATGTTTCTGACTATGAAAAAACTCCTTACCATCATCATGGTTCTCTTTGTCGGAATCGTTCTGACCGAACAGCTCAAAAATAACTCCACACTCTTAAAGGGTTTTTCTATCCCAAATCTATTTCCTCAAACAAAGACAACTAGTCAGACACCAGCTACTGCGCTTCCAACGGTGAAACCCATGCAGCTCACTGGCAACGAAGAAGAGCGCCGCATCCAGATGATAGAAAAAGCCTTGCCGTCTGTCGTGACTATCGGTATCAACTTCACCACGCGGCAGCCCGATCGCATCCAACTTGATCCATTTGATTTCTTTGGAGAGGGCCGGGGATTTCAACGCGTTCCTGGCAAAGAGAGGAATGTCGAGCGCAATATCGGCTCTGGTTTCATCGTATCCTCGAGTGGTCTCATCATCTCCAACAAACACGTCGTAGAACAGGAGGACGCGAAGTACAAAGTCAGATTGAACAACGGCGATACATTTGATGTTGAGCAGATATATCGCGACCCACTCAATGATCTCTCGATTTTGAAAATCGTCCCAAAGTCATCTTTGACTCCACTTCCATTGGGCGACTCAGACAAACTCAAGCTTGGACAGACGGTGGTCGCAGTCGGCACACCGCTGGGCGAGTTTACCAACTCAGTCACCTCGGGTATCGTCTCGGGTCTTGGTCGTGGTATCACCGCTGGATCTCCGTTTGAAAGATCAGCTGAGAAACTCGATGGTGTCATCCAAACAGATGCAGCCATCTCTGCCGGCAACTCAGGAGGCCCACTCCTCAACTCATCGGGTGAGGTCATCGGCGTAAACACTGCTGTATCAGGCGAGGGACAAAACATCGGTTTTGCGCTTCCGGTCAACATCGTGAAGACCTTGCTCAGCGAGTTTGACAAGCGAGGCGGATCGTTTGAGCGACCGTTCATGGGTGTCAGATATCAGATGATCGATCGACAGACAGCCATCGCCAATGATTTGGTCGAGGGGGCATATATCCAAGAGGTCGTCTCAGGATCACCAGCCGAAAAAGCCGGTATCGAGCCGGATGATGTGATCACCAAGATAGATGGGCAAAAAATATCCGGGACCGATGAGCAAAGCATCATCAAAGTACTGTTGGATAAAAAAATCGGTCAGTCAATCTCAGTGACCTATTGGAGAGGTGGAGAGGAGAAGACGGTAAACGTGACTCTTGAGGCGTTTAAGTGAGTAGCTTCTTTATACCGACTATTCAGGCGTTGCTGCAAAAGGATCAAGATAATTTAGTTTAAACCCTGACCAATGTCATGTGATTCCTCTTTATTACTGTGTAAAACCGATACTTCATGTCCTTTTGGTACTAGTGGGCAACCCGAATTACATATTGTTCCTGCAGCCCAACATGTTAAAGTCGATGGTGCATCTTGGTCATATTGATGGTCTCCACGCTCATTTCTAAATGCATCATTTAGTTGGGCTAGTGCACTTGCACGAATCCACTCCAAGAGTAAAGTTTTGTTAAATTTATCACCAAATTCTTGTGATAGGCAAGTTTCAGTTTGGCCTTCACATACATGGCTGAAGATATTTCCCACAACTCTATCACCACATCTGGCGATTGCTTCAAGATCACACTCCAAGCGAAATGATTCATTACCCGCTGGATCATGTTCAGGTAACATAGATTATGTTATTTGACTTCTGTAGATGTTGCTCGAAATCTCACTGCGGGTGATGTTTGATTGGGTTCAAAATAAGTTATCGATCCTTGTGTCTGCGCCTGTTCGTGTACATATAAGCAATATTGCTGGTTTGAGCCGCCCTCGCCAGTGATTCCGCACGTAGCAACTGTTGCTTGGGCCATTTTATTGGCTTCATACCAAGCGCCATACGAGACAACTTTTACCCATGATTGAGTTGGCTGATTATATGCGATTGTAGTGATACCCAGTTCGCTACCATCCGGCCTAAACTCAGGTAATGTATATCTTCTGTTAGTTTGTCCGCTTTCCATGATGCCTTATTATACCCCTAATATATACTATAAGCAAGCGGAAAAGTGGTATAATCTCCGATATAT
>CAZJWN010000023.1:7896-10275 GCA_964550105.1 uncultured Gammaproteobacteria bacterium | reverse complement strand
CTTGACGGGCGATATTGGGAACAGGGGGCACGAGAAGTCGAAAGTCTAAAGTCGAAAGTCGAAAGTCAGCACAAGAACATCGAAATTATTCAAATCCACAAAGACTACATACAGAAGCGGGCGATAGAGGATATCATCAAAAAACATGGAGTCAAGGAGATTCATCTCGATTCGCGTATCACTTCATTTGCAACCGCTCTATCGCTGGAAAAGTATGGGCTGAAAGTCAGCGGAGAGGATGGAATGATGCAAAAGTTACGAGAGATCAAGCGCATCGATGAGATCAAATATATCCAGAAAGCTCAAAAAATAGCACTTGCAGCGTTTGAGAAACTAAAGAAGGAAATAGTGATTGGGGCGACCGAAAGATCACTTGCTGCAAGACTTGAGTACTTGATGAAGCTCGAAGGAGCTGATAGTGTAGCTTTTGAGACTATCGTCGCAAGTGGACCAAACTCAGCCTTTCCCCACGCGATAGTCACCGATCGCAAAATCAAGTCCACAGACGCTGTCATTATCGACTTTGGCGCACGTGTTGATGGATACTGCAGTGATTTTACTCGGACCATCCTCATGCCGAAAGCCTCTGCAAAGCTCAAAGAGATATATTCAGTAGTAGAAAAAACACAGCAAGTAGCGATAAAAAAAGCAATCTGTGGAATGCCACTGAAAGATATTGATCATGCAGCGCGTCAAGTGATCGAGAAGGCAGGATACGGACAGTATTTTACTCACTCGACTGGCCATGGTGTGGGGATGGAAGTGCACGAGCTACCTCATGTGTCCTATCGATCTACATCAGTACTACAAAAAGGCCATGTCATCACCATCGAGCCAGGGATCTATATACCCGGTCTTGGCGGAGTACGTCTGGAAGAGATGGTTATTGTGTGACTGTTACTTAACTGTCACGCTCTTGGCAAGGTTGCGTGGTTTGTCAGGATCACACAGACGACCTACTGACAGGTAATAGCCAAGTATTTGACCTGCTATCACATTCGCAAGAGGAGTCAGTGGTCCTAGATCCGGGGTCGGGATATGCACGTCATACTCTGCAGCACTTTTTGGAGATATCCCGATGATCCGAGCTCCACGTGTTTTCAATTCGGTGGCTGAGGAAAGTACTTCACTTTTTGTTTGATCCTCAGAAGCCAGGACGATACACGGAGTGCCTTTTTGGATGAGTGCGATCACACCATGTTTGAGCTCCCCAGCCATGAACCCTTCTGCGTGGATGTACGAAGCCTCTTTGATTTTGAGTGCAGTCTCCATCGCAATCGGAAAGTTATCATATTTTCCGATGACATAGATATCCTGTGAGTCAATGAATCCTACAGCGATGTCTCGGATTGATTCCAGTGTCTTAGGTGTCAGCCATGACTCTAGTTGAGTGCTAATGGAACTTTCGTCGCGGCCGTCGCCTTGCTCAGAGTGACACGCTTGGGCAAGTTTATACATCGTCGCAACCTGTGCAGTAAATGCCTTAGTCGATACCACTGCTATCTCAGGACCTGAGCCGACAGAAAGAGTAATGTCAGAAATACGCTCAAGAGTACTTCCACGAGCATTGACCACTGAGACTATACGTGACCCCTTTGCTTTTGCTGCCTTGACCCCAATCAGCGTATCTGCTGTTTCACCACTTTGAGATATGGCGATGATGATCGTTGAAGTGTCAAATAGTTGAGTAAATGGCAGCAGCTCGTTCGCCGCAACCGCCTTTACGTCGATTCCAACATGAGCAAAAATGTATGTTGAGATCAAAGCACAATAATATGCCGTTCCGCAACCAGTAATATATATTCTTTTAGCTTCTTTAATTAGTAGTATCAATTTTTGGATCTGCTCATCGTTGAGATTCAATGCTTTGGGGATCGTATCTTTTTGTTCGACGATCTCTTTGAGCATGTAGTGGGGGAAGCCATTTTTTTGTGCAGTTTCTGCAGACCAATCGATGTGTTCAAGCTGAAATTGTTTCGACTTCTCAGACTCTATGTCATATATCTCAATCTTGCCATTGTCCAGTACGACTGCCTCACGATCTTGGAGAAAGTACACTTCTTTGGTATAGGGCAGCAGAGCAGTGACATCAGATGCGAGTACGCTTTCATCAGCGCTTACACCGATGACCAGTGGCGAACCATCGCGACAGGCGACTATCTCATGAGACTGTGTAGACATGACGACGATTGCGTTTGAGCCAACAAGATCTTTGAATGATGTGATCACTGCGTTTTTAAAAGACATGCCACTTTTCATCTTCATATCGATCAAGTGTGATATGACCTCAGTGTCAGTCTCTGATGCAAAAACCACATCCTTGAGCGTTTTCCTGATATCTTGGTGATTTTCAACGATCCCGTTGTGTACCACAGCGAT
>CAZJWN010000023.1:0-7796 GCA_964550105.1 uncultured Gammaproteobacteria bacterium | reverse complement strand
CTTACATTAAAATTGATGATTGACCTACTGAAGATATGAAAGAAGGGTTGATAGAGGTGCATGATGCACCCATAAAGTAGTTGAGAAAGGATTTGTATGTGCGATCGCTCGCGCATTTTGTCTTTCTCTGACGGTATACGTGATACCGGAAAGGTCCCGCAGATACTCTAGCTTTTGGCTAGGTCCGATATGTCACCAGAAACTTGTGAGTTTCCAACGACTCCTTTCTCCTCGTATCCCACCATATCTTCCCTATCGCCTTGGTACATCTGTACTGCGGCTCTTGGAGCGATTGTAGGTGGGCCACACGCTGTATTAACTTCTTCTATCTTCACTTTCATTATACCTCTTTTTACGTCTTGTCAACTCGAGCCAAGATCCTGTACCTATGATCGCCCAGCCAAATATCGGTAGACCAAGGGGTATAGCACGGGACAAGGCAAGATGGATGATCCGTTCGACCCTGTAGCTTTGTCGCTCGGTGATGAGGGAGTTGCGTGTCTGCTCCAGTAGCGGGTCTTCGATATGCTTCGAGTACTCAAATGAGAAAAGAAGCAGTGAAAAACCGAGGAGAAGGAGTATCTTTCCCCGAGATGGTTTCCAAAATGACCACAGAAATGATGCCAGCATGCCGCCAAAATAAACCATCGGCTGCCAGTTGTGCAGAAGCAAAAAGTAGACTGTATAAAAGATATTTTGCTGCGTATCCGGTGACATACTATTAGAAATGTTTACAAATCATCAGAAAAGACTGTCTTGATCAACCGGTCTGGCTGTCGTCTTCTTCTCTTTCTCAACTGTTTGATGTGGAAAAAATCTGTTGATAAGTGAATATAGCTCGTACTCCTGAAGTTTTGCTTTAAAAGGTTCAGGAAATCCCTCAAAGCAGAGATCTTCCAACTTCACTTGAACAGATGGTAAATCTGTGACTATTTTAGACACTTCTTTCATCTTCTTGAGAGTTGCCATAGTCTCAGCATCAAACTTTTCAGACATATTCTCGGTAGATCCATATTGCTCAATGAGCTTTGCACCAGTCTTGGGACCAATATTTTTGATTCCTGTATAGTGATCTGATGAGTCACCCATGAGTGCCTTCAGATCTGCGACCTTATCAGGCAAAACACCTAGCTTTTCCTTTACCAGTTCAGGCGTGTACAGGACACTTTTGGAAAATCCAATCTGAGGCGTGAGCACGTAGATACGATCATTCACGAGTTGGAACATGTCTTTGTCTCCCGTGAGGATGATGATCCGCAGTGCAGCTGATTGGTTCGAAGTAGAATTGTATATTTTGACAGCAAGCGTGCCGATTGTGTCATCAGCCTCATATCCAGGTGTCTCAAATCGTTTGATTCCGGTACTATCGAGCACATCCTTTACGAGATTAAACTGAACCTTTAGATTATCTTCAGTTGGTTTACGTGTATCTTGATATGTGGTGATGATTTTCTTTCGAAATGACTCAGTTGGCGTGTCAAATGCCGCCGCAATGTGAGTGGGCTTCAAATCAACTATCGTTTTTTGCAGCATAGAAAAGTATCCATAGATGGCATTCGTCGGTGTACCATCTTTACGATTGAGTGGAGGGATAGCGTGATAGGCTCGATGGATGAGCGCGTGTGAATCGATGATGAGAAGTGTTGACATATTTCAGATCAAGGAGTAAAATCGTCACATCTTAGCCACGCACAAAGCTGCGTGGTCTTTTTTTATCTGGTGCACCTTTGCTTTTTTCGCTATCTTCAATGGTTTAGATGTAAATTGGATGATATCAGAAGGGTAAATGTATAGTCCCTTGTATAAGATGCGATTTTCTAAGCAAAGTAGTCGGACAGGAAAGTCTGGCTTGTATTCATGAATCGTGACAAGTGCCTGCAAAAAGTCCGCATCACCAGTCATAAGGTGAATAGACTTTATCTTGTTCATGAGCGCCATACTAATCATATCTGCAGTGAGCTTGACATCCACTTCCTTTTCCTTGCCTGAGGTAGGCGAGCGATATCCAGTGAAAAACAGCACGCGCTTATCCGTTTTTGCCGATTTATAAAAGATAAACTCGTTTTTCGACATCTTTTTTTCTTGCTCCGTTTGTTTTATACCTCGTGGGTTGTACGATGCGTAAAAATGGATGTGAGTGAACGTCGTTCCTATTGTTTTTTCGATCAGTATTATCGCTTTTGCAAAATCAAGATATTTATCAGGGCCAAACAGTGTGTATTGAGCACTATATAGATTGGATCCGTCAATGAACAAATGAATTTCTTCTGAAGACTTCATAGGCATGGACCCCCTACCGATCGTCGGAGTTTTGCTTGTCAATCTCACTTTGGTAGACATATTTTTCTGTTGGACTGGACCTTTCTTCCTTTGAGTTGGTCGATGTTGTCGTGTTTGGTTATTCTGTTGGCGTGAACTATGTTGAGGCGTGAGAGTTCGTGGAGCAACTTGAACGATTTCATTTAGACGTGCCAGAGCAGTACGACCTGCACGAGGCGACAGTACATACCTCACTTTAGGCTTTCTTTGACGGGGTTGGAAGGGGGACATGCGATCATTATACTCACTTTATGCCCAAAACACGCTTGTACCCGCCACAGCCATCGTTGAGCCAATGAGCCACTCGAGTGACCGTCGTAGTAGAAACGCCTACATGCTTGGCCACCTCTAGATATGACTTACCCGTAGAGAGGAGGCGAGCGATCTCAAGTCGGTGTGAAAACTCAGTCAGCTCAGCCGGAGTAAGTAGATCACGTAGAAAATCTGCAACTTCCTGTTCATTGCTCAACTTACTTAACACAAGAAATAAGTTCTTTTCCAGGTCAGTTTTCGGCTGATAGTGATTGTTCATACCCACACATTGTACCACGCGATGCTTTCCACTTGACTTTCTAACCTCAGCATGTTAACATAGTAACATGATGATACTAAAATATACACAAGGCAACCAAAAAGCCTTTGTGTTCTCCGTATACCTCCTTCCTCTTCGTGCCCACCGTGGCTGGGTCTAAGTTTGTGTGTTCCTCAACCAAATAACTGTCTAGATAGGTTAGATTATTTATTTTTGATTTAAAATGAAATATTTAGAATTAGGAGATGTCATTCGATACAACCAACAAGGTCCACAACCAACTATTGAAGAGGCGCGCAGAGATATGAATCTCAATAGGATGCAACGTGAGGAAGGAGTAACACGTGCAATGGCAATGCCTTCGTATCAAGATGATCTCGATACTGTACTTAAAGCGGCACAGGGTACAGGACCTGCAGCTATAACAAATAAAAGTAGCGGCGCTTATTTTGTAAATGAGAATATTATAGGTGGCGACATAATACCCAATGTTTTAGAAAGAACAAACCAAGTGTTTGCTGGAGATTCTCAATTTACAGGTGATGATAAGTTAAAGCTTGGGCCAGGTATTGGTCTTGTGAGACCGCCAGCGCTATATGGTGAGCTTTTAGCAATGGGTATGAGGCCAGATCTGGAAGTCAACTATACCGCTCCTGGCGGTACTCGACGAACGAAGCAGGGAATTGCAGATATCATTAATGCATCGCTAGGACAAGATGCACAGAGTATCACTCCCGATGGATGCTTTATTACTGCTGGCACAACTGAAGGCATACAAGTAGCAATAGAGGCTCAAAGCAAAATTGATCCGGGAAGAATAATATTCTTAGGCCCAGGATATTATGCAGGACCACTTTCTGCACAACGACTAAAACTACCATACGAACGCAGAATATCAGATATCACTCGCCCAGGATCGGGACTGCTGCCCGATCCATCTGATTTAAGCAATTTGCCGTCAGATACAAAAATGTTAGTGGTAAGTCTACCGAATAATCCTGATGGGTCTGACTATGATGATATGCAGCTACGCGATCTTGTAAAACAGGTACAAGAAAAGAAAATAAATATACTTTTTGATGGGATATTCGATGATCTGCGATCCAAAGGTCCATCAACTGCTCCACTTTTGCGGATCGCCAAAGAAATGGGAGCGCTTGATCGCATCATCACCGTGAGTAGTTTGTCCAAGGCGACCAATCTCGCAGGTGATCGGATAGGATGGCTCGCCACTACCAATCCTACATGGGTAGATAAGATCAATGAGATATGTGTTGATCGACGATGTAATCCAAGATTGACACTTGAACCACTGCTCGCATTTGAGGGACTAACGAGACAGGTAGCGAACTTTAGTCCATCGGACGATAAAGAAATAAAACAGCTTTATGAACAGCTTAAGCAGACAAATGACACAATGACTGCTACAAAGTTTTGTGATATGTATACCAGATTGAAACAGTGGAAGGAAGAGACGAGTCGATACTATCGTGATAACCTGACGGTAGCCAAAGATCTCTGGACAGCTGATAAAACAGCTGATATGGATATTTCTCCCGATCTAGCCGGATTTAATACCTTTCCTAGGATGAATGTCCCACTTGGCACAAATACAATGGGTTACCTCACCGAGCAGATGCTTGCCACGTGCGCCTACACACAGGCTGGTCCATGCTTTGGTGTGTCTCAGAAAAAGTGGGATGACGAGCTTGGAGTGCGAACACGAATATCATATGCGTCTGACAGAGTTGATCTTATCAATGGTCTGATCAGAGGATCGGTATTCAATAGTGTTATCCAATCACGTGGATTAAGCACAAAAGCTCAGGGATTAAATTACGACCAACAAATCTAACTGTGTTACAAACATATTCCAAAACCGAAGCCCAAAAAATACGAAATATTCTTCTTTCTATTCCCACGCTTCAGTTGAAAACGACCAACTACTGGACTGCCGTAGATGAAGTATATGCTAATGCCTATATCGCCCAGATCCTCGAATCACGTGGTGTGGACAGTCACAACCTGAAGCTTTCCGCTGGGACATCAGTTCTCAATACTTCCAAACAGTTATTATCATGTGTTATCTCATCATTAAAGAAACACACCTACCGTTTCTATATGCCGAGTGCCGGAAGCATAGTCGCAAGACAAGCTCTTGCTCTCCGTGAGTCATATTTAGCTGGACTGCACAACTGTCTCAGTCCAAATGATGTGATCATGACAACGGGATCAACAGGCGCAATCAGCAGTGTTTTTGAAATGATCGCCACAGACTATCCCCGAGATATAGTAGTGATTGCTGGTCCTACATATTATCTTTATCGATTTTGTGCCCAATATTACAAGCTGAATTATATTGAAGTCAGCAGAGTTACAAGGGTTGATGCCAAACGATCGTCATGGTTATGTTTTGACGAAATAATATTGTCGATAAAAAATGGGGTAAAACTTGTTTGTATTGTCAATCCCACGAACCCAAGTGGTGAGTACTATACAGAACAGCAACTTGAGCAAATATTTACAAAGGCCAAACGTGTAGGTGCGATAGTCTTAGTTGATGAGTTGTTTGGATTCCTAGATTATTTGTCTGGACTACCCCAGATATCAGCGCTCAAAGTTACTGAGAGATCAAAGACCAGCGATGCGGTGATCATCGTCAATGGGTTTTCTAAAACAACCAATCTTGCAGGACTTCGGATAGGATATTTGGCTACGAAAAATGGAATACTGATTAGTAAACTTGCCCGGATCAATCAGGTGCGTTCGTGTTTTCCAATTGGAGACTTTATCGACGGTATGATCCTCCTTGATACTCAGTTTAGGATAGCAAAGTGTGCCCAAAAAAGGGGTACCAAGCAGCGGGATATCACAAATCTACTCAAAAAGACGTTCGACAATGTTCCCTCATCAAATTTTTGGAGAAAAAATGTTGAGTTTTGGAAAACAATGGATACTATGAATAGATATTACGAGTCTGAACTAAGGTATGCAAAGCTTTTTTTGGACGAATTGATCGAGACGACTGCAGATACAAAAGTTGGATTTAATAGCCTTGTGAAAATCAAAGGTCTTGATTCTACAAATATGTTCGACTTTTCACTCAACTGTTATCTTGCAACAGGAGTGAAAGTGGAACTTGGTCCAAGTTATGGACTTGGGCAGAAAACATGGGAATCGAACAAAGATTATGGGTTATGGATACGTCTGACGACTGCGAGAGACAAGAAAATATACAGAAAAGCTCTCGTGCTATTCAAAGAATTCACCCGCGAATATATACAATCAAGGAGATTTTTAGTGACAACTGATTTGCGCTTCGATTAGCTAGTTACCTTTGGCCCAACCAGTTTCTCGAACTCCTCTTGATCCATATTTTCCTTTTCAAGCAGGGCGAGTGAGACGGCATCCATCTCTTTCTTTTTGGACTTAACGAGCTTGACCGCGTCAGCGTATCCTCGATCGAGGATGACTCTGATCTCAGCGTCGACTTTTGCCATCATGTCTTGACTGATGGACTCTTCACGATATCCAACTCGATAGTCAGTGATGTCATGCGTAGCACCCAGATTGATCGGACCCAGCGGACTCATACCGTACTCAGTCACCATCGCTCGGGCGACTGATGTGGCCTGGTTGAAGTCATTTGCCGCGCCTGTGGTGACTTCATTGAAAAATACTTCCTCAGCAGCGCGTCCACCCATCATGACAGAAATACGCTCTTGGAGATGAGTTTTGGTCTCATGTATCTTATCCTTGGCAGGAGGTATGAGCGTATGACCAAGCGACATGCCACGAGACACGATCGAGATGCGATGTACTGGATCAGTGTGTGGCATAAAGTGCGAGACGATCGCATGGCCAGCCTCATGATAGGCAGTGAGCTTGCGATCATAGTCAGATTGCAATCTTTTTTTCTCCGGTCCAAGCTTGATCTTGGTTGATGACTCTTCGATCGCATGCATCGTCACCATATCTGCACCATTGCGGGCAGTGAGGATCGCAGCTTCGTTCAACATATTCTCGAGTTCTGCACCCGAAAATCCGATGGTGCGCTTCGCAACCGCATCCCAGTTCACATCTTCGGCAAATGTTTTGCCTTTTGCATGGATGAGAAGTATCTGTTTTCGTCCTTCGGCATCTGGATAGTCCACGGTGACTCGTCGATCAAATCTCCCAGGTCGGAGTAGTGCGGGATCGAGGAGATCAGGTCGGTTCGTAGCTGCCATCACGATGACGTTCATACTTGGAACGAATCCATCCATCTCAACCAGAATTTGGTTAAGTGTTTGCTCTTGCTCAGAGTTTGATCCCATTGATAGAGAACTCGAGCGTGCCCGGGCGATCGCATCTATTTCATCGATAAAGATGATGGCGGGTGCGCTTTTTTGTGCTGCACCAAAGAGTTCTCGTACTCTTTTTGCACCGACACCGACGATCATCTCGACGAACTCTGATCCAGATGATGAGAAAAATGGCACACCAGCCTCGCCAGCGACTGCTTTGGCCAAGAGTGTTTTACCGCATCCGGCCGGTCCAGATAGAAGTACGCCTTTGGGGATGCGCGCGCCAACTCTCGTATATTTATCTGGATTTTTTAGATAGTCCACTACTTCTTCGAGTTCTCCTTTGGCATCATCGATACCGGCAACATCTGCAAACGACGTTTTGGGCATGTCAGCTGAAATACCTTTGCTACTCCCTGCATCAAAATTCACAATTGATCCCTTTTTGATTTTATCGATCGCGACTTTCATATCTGCGCTCGTACAGTCAGTTCTCCCATCTTTGATGGTCAGCATCATCGCCTCATTGATTGCACTTTCGAGATCTGACGCACTGAATCCACTGGTGAGTTTTGCCACTTCATCCCAACTCATATCAACGTGGATTTTTTTATTTTTTGCATGGAGCTCAAGGATTTGCTTTCTCGCAGCTAGACCGG
>CAZJWN010000022.1:2912-10350 GCA_964550105.1 uncultured Gammaproteobacteria bacterium | reverse complement strand
CACGCAGGATGAGCTGATGTTCTCCAGCGACCAGCTCGACACCGACCTCGTCTTTGGCATCTGAGGGGTTGCTCGTGGGGAAATAAGTCACGATAGACGAAAGGGGAGTGTTGCTAGTCCAGCTCACCAGGACGATCGTTTGAGCGGTACCGGCTATTTGCTGGACACGAACATTTTTCACGAGTGGTCGAGGGAGCGTGAGGAAGCTCAGTGTCGTCCCCTCATATTCGACACCATCTGAGTCAAATGCATTGACTTTGTAGTAGTGTTTCACATCGTCTTTGAGACTCTCAAGTTCGACATCGGCCGTGGTTTCAGATGCAGAGGTTGAGAGAGTTTTCACATTGCCAAACGCAGACGTCTCACCGTAATATATCTTGACTTTTGATGCGCCTGTTGAAGTGAACTGGATAGTCGCACTATTGATCCCCACTTTTCTCGCCGAGACATCTTTGACGTTGGGCGCAGGTTCAGTGGTAAATGATTTTTCTGCTGATTTGCCTGTGTTACCATCTTCATCAGTCCACTTAGTTTTGAAATAGTACTGGGTACCTGGGGTGAGGTTGTTGAGAGTGATTTCATGATCGGTGATCTGAGTAGAGTTGGACGGCTCCTCAGTAAAGTATGATCCCGGCGATGTGCCATATTGGACTTTTGAATCAGAACCACGATCGGTGCCCCACTTGATCGTAGCTTTTTTTGTCGTGATTGCGCTTGCAGTAGGGCCTGATACAAGGGCAGCCGCATCGGTATACTTACCTGTTGGCAATAGGCCGACCGACTCTGTTTGGGCACCACAGTTTTGAACTACATCACATGCGGCGACCTTGTAGTAATACAACTGCTGCTCCAGTCCGGTGTCGACATATGCGGTACCCGAGGTCTCAGCAATCTTTGTGAAAGTCACATCATCTTCAGAGCGATATATCCGATAACTACTCACTCGATCACCATTGAGCACCGGCTCAGTCCATGATACGGTGAGCTTCCACAACTCATCACTTTTGATTGAGATATCTGATACTTCCATATTTGCAGGAACACCAGGCTCAGTGGTGTTGAGCGTGAATGAAATCTCAGCATAGGCGCCATAGTTCACGGAGCTTCCGACGTTTGCAGGATCTCGGGCAACCACGTAGAAGGTATTCAAATCATTCCGCATGTCCTCATTGCAGTAGTTCGGGACGGACAACACGCCATCTGAGGTGAAGTTACCATTGCACAGACCTGAAGTTGGACGATTGTTGACCGTATAACAATATGAAAGATTGCTTCCAGTGAGATTTCCTGAGTGTGTGGCTGGTGCCTGCCAGGAAAAGGTAAATGAGCAGTCAGTATTTGTCGTCGGATCTACGGTCAGTCCCTGTGGCTGGGTCGGCCCATCGCCCGCATAGTAATAGCTCTTAGTCGCCACAGTACTTTCATTGCCTGCATTATCAATAGCTTTCAAGTAGAAAATATTTTCACCTACCTGATACGCAGCATCGGTGATGTATTGGGAACTAGATGAGTCAGTTGTTTGATAGGTAGAGTAGGGACCAGTAGATGCACCAGTTTTGAACTCATAGTGGTTCACACTTGAAGCAGTGTCAGTTGCAGCAGACCACGTAAACGTGTAGTTGTCTACTGCTGCATACCCGGCTGGTGATGGTGAGTTGATCGTGAGACCTGAGGGCGATGTGCCGTCATACTTGTATGAGAACTTAGCAGGCGAGATAGCGCCGTCCCAGATGATTGAGGAAACGTTTTGAGCCGTGTCCCTTGTTTTGATACGGAGGTAGTAGGTCGATCCACTCACTAGCCCTACACCTGTATATGTTGGTGAGACTTGAAATGCTCCTGCGAGGTATGGGTCAGCCGTGTCATCAGTCCCAAAGTACACATAGTACCCACTCACCCCTGACCCTGCCCCATCATCAGCACCTGACCAAGAGAAGTATGGAGAAGTATGGGCGTACCACGTATCAGATGAGATAGGCACCCCGCCATTTGCCGAGAGTGGGACGAGTGTTGTGGGATTGGCTGGTGGCGTAGTATCAGCGACTCCCACCACCTCGACACTATTGAGGGTCACGAGCTGATTACCATCTCCATCGAGTATAGCTTGCCAGACGATGCCACCTGGACCAGCAGAGAGTGTAGAAATATTGGTATTGATAGTTGCCCGGTCATTGGCCTGAGTAGTATTTGTTGAGGTTGCCCAAGCAGAACCATTCCAATATTTCCATACGGTGCCCCCATCGATAGAGAGACGATAGATGATCGTGCCCCCATTGACAGTTTCAGAAGTGTTGAATGCGCTCCAGTTTTTGATTTGTGAAGTCAGTTGTGGGGTATCTGCTTCGATTGTCTGTGCATCAGATGTATATGGGGTGAGATTGAAGGTTGAACGAGCAACACTTGAGAGACGGATTTCATCGAGCGACCCGCTGAAATACCCGATCTTGTCTCCTGCATATCGTGTGCCGTACTCAGTACCTATGAGCAGAGGGAGAGTGTTGTCGATGATACCTGATGTAGTCGTCGCTGCGCCCTTTTCTACTCCATCGATGTATATTTTCATTTGATTTGATCCGGCTGCCTGATCATAGGTCACCGCAAGATGTCTCCAACCAGTAGGTTGTGTCGTGGTGGTCGTGGTCCTGACTACTGCATTGCGACCATATGCCCAGATAGCTGCATCACCTACAGAGTTACCAAGTCCCGCATAGAGGCGACCATTATAGTTCGCCAGACCGTATACCTGTTCCTTGAGCGGAGTGACGGTGTCTGGCCAGCGACTGGCGTCCGCCGCGTCCCCACCGACGAGGATCCACGTCGCCCCATTCCACTTCCCGACTTCAGAATCGACATTGCCGGTAGCAGCGGTATCACCGAGACCGACATAGAGCTCTCCATTGTATACTGCCATAGATCTGATGGCCTCGTAGTTCTGACCGTTATCCCAGCTGCTGTTGAGTCCATCACCGCCCACCTTGGTCCAGCTTCCTGATCCACTCCACTTCCATACCTCTGAATCTGCAAATGCCGATCCATCAGCGGTATTACCCAAACCAACATAGAGATCGCCTGCATATACAGCGGTAGCATTCACGCTTTCGTATGGTCCATATGCAGTTGCGCCAGTGTAGTTCCAGCTACTATTGACTCCATCGCCACCCACCTTGGTCCACGCAGTACCATTTCCCGAGTATTCCCACAGCTCACCATCTCCGTTGTTTGCTGCAGGAGCGGTGTTACCAATCGCCGCATACAGCTTGCCGTTGTACGAGATGAGTGAGTTGATGATCTCGATATTCAGTCCTTCCCAGCTACCGACTGTCCCATATCCTCCGACCTGCTGCCAGGTACTACTATCATATACATATACTTTACTATCTGTGTTTGCAGTGTTGCCGAGGCCCACATACATACACTGAGTAGTGGTGGATCCGGGACACTCATGAACCGTCATAGATTGCACCACCTCGATATTCGTCGCTGCTGACCAGCTTGTATTGTTGGTGATTGCATTCCATGAGTTGGTTGAGCTGAAATTTTGGATAGTCCACACAGTGTCTGTGGTTGCAGTATTTAGAGTGCCATACATGACACGCTGAGTAGTTCCGACACCACCGTTAGCAATGGCCACAAATCTACCCGTATTGTTGTAGCTATGGTTGAAGGTGACTGAGCTCCAGTTGTATGAGTTTCCAGCTACAGGTGTAGTTTTTGTAGTCCAGGTGACTCCATCAGTCGAGGACATGGCTCTGTTGCTCGTTCCCGATGAGGCTATAGCTACAAATACCCCTCTTCCAAAAGTCACACCCTGCCATGCGTTTGCTACAGAAGCATTTTGGATAGACCAGGAGGTGCCGTTTGATGAAGTCATCACGCTTGCGAGTATTCCGTCATTGGCTACTGCGACAAAGAGACCATTTCCGTATGTTATAGAGTTCCAGCTGATGTCAGCAGCACTCGACTGGACGGTCCAGGCGATACCATCAGGCGATGTCATGACGCGATTGCCAGTGCCAGAGTTTGCTACTGCTACGAACATACCATTGCCATAGGTAACTGATTTCCAGGCGATATCTGCTGCGCTCGTCCGAGTGGTCCAAGTGATACCATCAGGCGATGTCATAACTCGATCATTTGTCCCGCTTGATGCAACAGCCACGAAGAGGCCTTCACCGAATGTGACTGATTGCCATGCGTTTGCGGTGGCTGCATCCCGTATGGACCATGTTGTCCCATCGGGCGATGTCATCACGCTTTGAGTGACGCCACTACTAGACACGGCCACATAGACATCATTGCCATAGGTGACCCCACTCCACGAAGTATCTGCGGCACTCGTCCGTGCAGTCCATGAAGTGACTCCATCATTGTTTGCAGATGCTGCCCGGTTGCCGGTGCCACTCGATGCTACTGCGACAGGTACACCGCCATCGCCGCCCACCTTGGTCCACGTATTGGGCGTCACTACTTCCCATCCCCACACTTCAGCATCTCCAGCAGATAGCCCAAGACCCACATAGAGCTTGCCCGCATACATAATCATCGAGTTGATAGTCTCATACGCGGTAAGCGGTGAGAAGGTGCCGTTCCAGCTACTGTTTTTTCCACCACCACCGATGCGTGTCCAACTCGTCCCGTCATGTTGCCAGACTACGGCGGAGCCATATTTACCCGACGAAGTAGCCCCCATGCCCACATAGAGCTTGCCATTGCCGGTAACCATCGACTCGACGCGCGAGAAGGGATAGAAACCCCAGCTGTCGTTCACGTAGTTACCTCCGATGATGGTCCAGTTATTTGCAGAACCATTCCATTTCCACACCTCACCCGTAAAGTTGTTGGGTGCGTGAAGACCGACATAGAGACTCGTCCCATCGTAGTAGAGGACTCTAGCTGCGGTATGATTGTTCCCGATATCTGTGGCAGTAGCAGCAGTCGCGATTTGTAACCAGACGTCATCAGCTGTGTCTTCTGTTCCGTTGTCAGCAAAGCGCCACACATCATTGTCACCAGCCGTGTTACCCATACCGTAGTAGGTGTATGTACCGTCTCCCCATATTGACCAGATTTGTTCGTAGATGTTATTTGCCCAACCCTGCGTAGTACAGCTGCTCGTGCTTGGACACTCACCAATCTTGGTCCAGGTGCCTCCGTTCCATCGATATACCTCAGCATCTCCAACTGTTGTACCTAGTCCAGCGTAAACATACGCTCCCTGAGCATAGAGTGTGCGAACCTCTTCAAATTGTGCAGCGGTCCATCCGGTACCGTCGCCACCTATTTGTGTCCAGCTTGGTGTACTTGCGAGAGAGGCCAATGTTGCACGCCACACATCTGCATCTCCAGCTGTGAGACTCATGCCCACATACAAGTACGTCGCATCTGAAGTGATTGCGAGCACATTTTCATATAGAGCTGCAGTAGACCATCCATATCCGCTTTGGTTGGAATCTCCACCCACCTTGGCCCATGTGGAACCGTTGTATCTCCACACCTCAGCGTCGGTATTGTTCGCAGCAGCTGTACCTCCAATACCAGCGTATAGAGCACCACCCGCGTAGTGAAGGACGTTCACGATCTCAAACGGACCCTGAGTAGTCACCGCATAATTCCAGCTACTGTTGGTGCCGTCTCCACCTATCTTAGTCCACGTATTTGCATCGCTCGAAACATCGAGACTCCAGACCTCACCATCACCATCATTTGAAAGGTTGGTGCTCCCGATACCTACATAGAGGGTATTACCATTTGCGGCCATCGCAGAGACGATCTCATACTTTTGGTTGATCCAGCTACTCCGCAGCTTATCTCCACCGATCTTTGACCAGGTGGTGCCATTGAACTTCCACACTTCTGCATCTGAGAATTCTGCACCAAGACCAACATATAGATTGCTGCCGATATGTACCATGGCAGAGACAACCGCTTTACCGTTATAATCCCAGGTATCAGTGACCGTGCCATCTGCATTTTCGAAATCAGATCCAGGAGTATCGCTTGAGATAGGTCCAGCTACATGTGCCCATGAAGTTTGGTTTGACTGAGCTGCTTCGTAGACTAATTCTCCTGTTCCCTGATCGAAATACATCTGCTGCGAACCTTTGTCAAATATAGGCTGTCGTGTATAGCTACTGTTGGCAGTGAGAGTCGAGCCCAAGTTCGCCCACGTCTCTATACTGTGAGAGTTGTTGAGAGATATCCCGCTCGAGTCAGCCACTGAGACTTTTGATGAAGTCCCGTTGAATGTTGCGCCGTTGTTGAGCTTACCAGCAGCATAGGTGAGATTGCTCGCTGTAGCAGTGTTGGCAGGACTTGCAGAATCTGCGGGGTTTCCTGACGCCTCGTTGAGGTGGAGAAGCATCCCAGTCGATGCATCTGTTGAGTACTCCTGCACTTTGAGACGCGTTACGTTTGATGCAACTTCTATTTTCGAACTATCCGATAGTGTGTAGTCGGTATTACTGGGAAATAACCATGTGTAAGTCGTATCGACAGCAAATATGTTTAAGATAGGGTATGAGCGTACCAGCACGACGATGCTACAAATAGCTATTAGGGCTCTAGAAAGCCATATAATAACACCAATACCCTTGACTTTTTTGCGAGGCCGGAAAAACATCATCATTTATTCTAGCAAGTACGGTAAGCGCAAATCAAGGGCAGATTTGCGAAAAATTTAGTGACCTATAAAATATTCGCTTTGTAGCTGATTGTTGGAGGTAGTTGATCGATCGCAATCTATGTGAAGTTGCGTACTTGTTCTTGTTCCAAAAACCATTTTGGTTTTTGATTATACGAAATAGAGATGAGTCACCAAGTGATGAGATTTGCTTCCATCGCTTCTTCTTTCAGCTTGATATACATATTCATCAGGGTTTTACTGAACATAATCTTTGGCAACAGCAACGTATCGAGATCATGGATCGTAGCGGGGACCTTCTTCCAGCCCTGGCCTGTGATGAGGCGTTGTATGACCGGACTTAGACGATCGAGACCATTTACTATTTTTGCTTCTAAAGTCGAATTCATCTCTAGCTCATCCCAGAGCTTAGAAAACTCCTGACTCAGCTTTGGCGCAAATGTGTTGAATACTCTCTGACTCGAATCTCGATCTGACTGCTCTTGCTTTTGTCTCTCTTCCTTTTTCCAGACTGAGGTGTCGCCTGTCTCTATCTCTACGAGATCGTGCATGAGTGACATTTTGATCATATGATCAAGATCTAGAGCTGTGTCGAACTCTTTTTCAAACTCCTCATGCATGATCCATACATACATGGCGACTGACCAGATGTGCTCAGCAGTATTTTCTGCCCGATCGGCACTAGCGTTGCAGTGCCGCTGGACATGTTTGAGTTTGTTGATCCGTTTGAGATGATGGAGTGACGTAGACATCAAGAGAAATCATACATCAACCATCGACACTATTTCAAATGGCACA
>CAZJWN010000022.1:0-2812 GCA_964550105.1 uncultured Gammaproteobacteria bacterium | reverse complement strand
GCTGCCTCGCAGGGATTTGAACCCCGATAAGCAGATTCAGAGTCTGCTGTCCTACCGTTAGACGACAAGGCAATAGCCAAACTATCTACAACTTTCTCCCGTAATATTTCTCTCCCGTAACCCGTTTTATAAAAGCGCTCTTGTTTTTTTGCATCTTTCTCCGAAACGTAGGCTTCATAGTGGACCAAAACAAATGGCCTCAGCTTACTCGTATAAACTCCTCCCGTTCCTTCATTGTGTTCATGAAACCGACGCTTTAGATCGCTCGTACTTCCCACATATAGCGTTGCATTTTTCAAGCTCGCCAGTACGTAGGTAAAATACATAAGTTTTTTACTTACACCCTAGGAGTCATTTTACCATCTATTTGCTCCTTGGGCTGGTACAAAAGCCAAAGGATAACAAATACGCATAAAGCGATATTTTGTGGCTGGGTCAGCCAATAGTGATCATTGAGTCCGGTGAGCAGTATTGCGACCAAGGGCGACGTGATAGCCAGTCCACGCCATAGGCGAGACCTGTGTTTCCCGGCAAAATAAACCACTATGAACGCCCCCACGACGCCTGTCTCGATGAGCAATAATAAAAATATATTATGAACTGGTTGATAGAGCGGGATATTTTGAAAATAGTTGCCCGCTGTCGTTGCGACCGATGCCCCCCATCCCGTACCTGAGATCAGATGAAGCGAGAAAACCTCAAATGCTCGTTGGATGAGATACCACCGCTTTTCACCAGTAAATATATCCCCTTGTCCTTGCAAAAAGACTGCGCCGACTACAAGCAGCATGATGGGTCTGACGATCTGGCAAAATCGACACCACCTATAGGTAGGATCTCGCCAAACGAGGAAAATGTGGAGTAAAACAAATACCACGATTGCTGTCCGTGAAAAGGACATCAAAATAAGCAGAGCCGATGCGATGATAGCGATGTGCTTGAGTGATAAGAAAAGCATGGATCCCGGATCGCGCTTCGTTTGTCCGGGATGACAGGAGAGGTGCCATCGAGTTCCAAGTTTGGTATTTTGCAATAAAAAATGGACCACGAGGTAGAATCCTCCCATCGCATTGGGATGGGAAAAAGTTCCATATGGTCTCATAAACTGTCGTCCATACAGAGAGAGCTGAGCAATATCTGGCATCCATGGATATATGGCTCGCTCTCCTAGCCAATACCACCCCCCCTGGATTGCGCTTTGGGAGAAAAACTGGAGCAGTACCAAGAGAAGCTGCACGCACGTTCCGAGTGCCAAGCCAATAAATATTTCTCGAGAATATTCACCATCTTTCAATATATTATGGATGGCAAAGACTATCAATAGTAATGTTGCCCAACGGTACAGCGACAGCCACGGCAACAGCGAAAGCAGTGTATTTACACAAACGAGAAATATGATGAGCAAAGATACGTGTAAAAATTGGTTTTGAGATTTGCTTTTCCAAAACAAAAGAACCAAGACAATAGCGATTATATTCACCAATGAAACCACCGGAGATAGGTAGTCGACTCTGAGACCATCAATATTGGTCCATCCAGGCCATAGGTGAAGGCCAAGCTGGGAAGGCAAAAGAAAGATAAACAAGAAGACGATAAAACTCCTCACTCTGTTCCAATAACGGTCGGGTATTGTGGGCACGACCAGATTATAGTACTCGTGTACACAAGAGAAAGAGATCAGACTAGTGCAACGGGATGAGACCCTGTTGCCAGAGTGAGCGAAGCTCAGGATGAAACTTCTCGTTCGAGTCGATCATCTGCTGTATCTTTTGAGGAGAGAAAAAGACAATATCGGCAACCTCATTCATATTCGGTTTAAATGGACCAGAGTATATGGTTCTAAACATATGTAACTGGTCGACACACGTCTCATCCATGTAGACCTCCTTTCCGATGTACTCGAGTTCACAAGTGATTCCGAGCTCTTCATGAAGCTCTCTGACTGCGGCAGTATGAGGATCTTCGCCTTCATCGATCCCACCGCCTGCAGAAAAATCCCAATGCGAGGGATATGAGTCGTCATGTGCAGCACGCAGTTGAAGTGCGAGCTCACCCTGCTCATTAAAAATAAGTGTAATAGCACTACTCCTTTGTTTCATATCTGTAATAATACTAGACAAGATATGAGTCTATAATGCTGGTATGCGCAAAACTGTCTTTGTTGTAGTGGGCTTAGTGACCTCTCATACTGGAGAAATACTGGTGACACAGCGACATGAGCCAAAGCTACCCGATGCGCACCTCAAGTGGGAGTTGCCCGGCGGAAAAGTAGCATACGGTGAATCCGCTGAAGATGCGCTCAAACGGGAAATATATGAAGAGACAGGATACAGAGTGAAGGTAGGGGCACTTTTGCCACGCTCACATATGAGCGTGTGGCACTACAAGGACATTGATCAACACACTGTTGTATTTTGTTTTAGATGTGCGCTTGTCGGGCACGGTCATGAAAATGTGCGAGACCATCATATAAAAGATGTGAAGTGGATGAATAAACAAGATGCAATCAATCTTGACTCACTACCAGGGGTAAAAGAATTTGTCTCGATGAGCATTTAGACTGCTTTGCTTCAATGGTTCGTGTCTGCTATGATTTCATCAACTCTTTTATCAAGAGAGCAGGGAGAGATTTGGCTCGACTGACCTGCCAGCAACCAGCATACGCTCGTATGCACGGTGCTCCAACCAAAAGCGATGAGAGACGCAGGTACGCTTCTGCTGATCACATCGATAGATTGATACAGTAGTTCTTATCATTTCTTTTTGTTCCTATGTCAACTGTCCTCAAGAGCGCCAAGCTCATCGCCGAATC
>CAZJWN010000021.1:0-10558 GCA_964550105.1 uncultured Gammaproteobacteria bacterium | reverse complement strand
CCTATGCCAAATAGGATACTTTGAGTTGCGATAGAGATGGTCCGGCGCGAAATTTTGAGCACTTCGAGTATCTGGTGCACGTCGCCTCCCAAGAAAACTATGTCAGCAGCCTCTGTAGCTGCGGTATTTTCATCATTTGAAAAGACCATGCCAACATCAGCATACGCGAGAGCTGGTGCATCGTTGATACCGTCACCTACCATCGCTGTTACTTTACCTCTTTTTTTGAGATCGTGGATGCCTTTCTTTTTATCTTCTGGAGCACAGTGTGCCTTGACTGTCACGGGAACTTTTAGAAACTGCACCATCGCATCTGCGTGGGCTTGTGAATCACCCGTAAATATCGAGAGATCGATCCCGCTTTGACGCAAAGTGGTGAAAACTTTTGCAGAGTCAGCCTTTATCACATCCTCCAGATGATAGTGCATGATATCTTTCCCATTTTTTTGCAATGCCACGATCATCCCATCCTTTGAAATCGGTTTCCCAAGTGAGTAGTTGTCTTCTCCCACTTTTCCGCTGATCCCCTTGCCTATCTCTTCATGAATATGGGTAACCATCACGCCTGGTGAATGTTTGCCATGCAGATGATGTACCAACGCCTTAGCAAAGGGATGGAGAGAATTTTTTTCTAGAATGTAG
This sequence comes from uncultured Gammaproteobacteria bacterium, assembly GCA_964550105.1. Taxonomy (GTDB): domain Bacteria; phylum Patescibacteriota; class Microgenomatia; order UBA1406; family GWC2-37-13; genus JAGOLU01. The sequence goes on along the minus strand of CAZJWN010000021.1, from coordinate 9,916 downwards.
CTGATGCCGTGCGCATGTGCTTCATCTAGGTTTGGATCTAGGACATCAACCTTGGTGACGACAGGTTTCCCGACGGTGATCGTGCCTGTTTTATCGAACATGAGCGCGTTCACTCTGGCAAGTACCTCAATACTTGCGAGGCGTTTGAAAATGATGCGCTTGCGTGCCGCAGCACTCATCCCGCCAATAAGTGCAATGGGGGTCGCTAGAATAAGTGGACATGGAGTCGCGATGACCAGTACCGCCAGGGCCCGCGTCAGCTGGTTGCCTGAAGAGAAGTATGCGAAGGCAGACAGCACAAGGGTGATGATGGTGAATATCGCACTATATTTATCCGCGAGACGGATCAGGGGGGCTTTTTCTGATTGAGCCTGCTCGACCATCGTGATGATTTTGCGATAGGTCGAGTCTTTCTCGGCTTTTGATACGAGGACAATGATGCTATTAAACGTATTCACCGTACCGCTCCGGATGAGATCGCCTGCTTTTTTATCCACAGGTAGTGCTTCGCCCGTGAGGGAAGACTCATCAACAGAGGCAGCTTGCGAGACGAGTGTGCCATCTAAGGGGATGACTTCACCCTTGCGGATCACAATCTCTTGCCCAACATGTACCTGTTCGATGTTCACCGTTCGCCCAACTGTACCATTTTCCCAGAGATGTACCGTATGAGGGATACGATTGGCGAGAGTGGTGAGCGAGGATTGCGCTTTTTGGAGTGAGTAGACCTCAAGTGCCTCCCCTCCCGAAAGCATAAGGACAATGACGGCAGATACTAAGTAATGACCGCTGATGACACCGACACTGATCGCCAAAAGTGCGATATAGTCCAGCGCCAGATTGCGCTTGAGCAAAGATCGGAGGGTTTCTTTTATCAAACCAATACTGCCGATGGCTACACCTACAGCATAGATCACTTGTGCCGTATCTGGTGCGTGCCAAATATAGTGAGCGAGGAGACCTCCGACGATGGAGGAGAGGGCGATGAGCGGAACGAGAAATATCGTGACGAGCCGGCGAGCGAGCGATGGACGCGTGTGCTTCATACGTCAATAAACGAATTGATAAGTATGAAGGAAGTCCTGTCAGCCTAATGAGGCAGACTGCCTGTGGGAGAGCCCGTCCGCCAGCTGGCGGACTGATCTTCTCTTCAGATATAAGTATACTAGACCAAAGCGCTTGGGCAAATACCTCCTGACAAAATTGTTACTTTATCAACGCATCTTTGATGCGTTGAGATGTACGATGATATTAAGTTTCAGGAACATATCGGAACAAAGGAACTTGGAATCATAAAAGTGCATAGCCTTATTCGATCGATGGAAATACTGTGGCTGTGATGGTTGGTTCGCGTTTGGAATCTTGAGGGGGATCGAGCTTTAACCCTGGCCAACGCCATTTAGCACCATCAAGTATAGGCCCCACTTCGTGGCTTGATCTAATACCGATGGTCTCAAGCATCTCCTGTAAGCCTTCCCATTTGCTTTCAACTACACTATGGTTCCTATCATCCTTATAAATATCCTGTAGCCAAGAGATAAAATTTGGCACCTGATTCTTCAATTTTCCTGGGTTCAGGCCAGTCCCGTAGTTCATGTCACGTGCATACTCTGTGACATACTCAGTCCATAAGGGGTGAATACAGTCTAAAGCGGCAACTATACACAGAACGCCTTGAAAAAATCCTTGTTTAGTGTGCTCTTTAGACTCACCTGATATATCTGGGCCAGTTCGAGGTTTGTCTACGGCTTGAGAATTGAGATTTCTCAGAAGCTCTGTCAGTTCATTGCTTGTACAAACCTCATGGTAAAGATCAGATTTGCTATTGGCTGGTTCCTGATACAGTTTTAGCAAACGCGAGCTTTTCTGATTTGTCAGGTTGCGAGTTTGCCACTGAGCAAATGCTCCCAATGCTCTCCATACCTCATCTGACATATGTCTTTGCGTTTTTACTCCAATTGCATTACCCCATCGTTGTGTACCATCATTTATATCTCCAATCACTCTCGATGCTTCAGGCATCGCTTCACGGGCCAATTCTAATGCTTGAACAAACAAAGGCTGTCTCATGAGATGAGTATCTACTGGTTGATGAGTATGTGTACCGAAATCAAAGATACTCTCTGTACGTGCCTTCAATGCTCGTACTACGCTTTCATACGCATCTACAAAAACTGAATCTGGAGGTTCATCTTCGTCGCTTTCAAACACGCCTCCAGACCCGGTTTCTTCCTTTACTCTTTGCTGTACTTGTATGATTTTTTTTTGGAAAAATCCTTCATAACCATCACAAGATTCTCGAGTTTCCTGTTCTTTGGGAAGGTTTGTATTCTTTATTGCTTGGGAATAAAGATAGCGTATGTACCCTGGCCAATAAGCAATTTCTCTGAAGCCTATTTCAACCAATTTGGCCAGCCCAGCAAAATTCTTTGGATCGAGTGGCGCGCCTTCACTGTTGCCAACAGTGCGTTTCCAGGTGCTTACCACATCGCGATATTGATGGAGACTGTCTAAGTCTGGGTATACGTCATCATATCCAAAAGCCGTACGATATTGCTCCGAAAGAACACCTGCGGGAAGTGGAAGATATGTACGACTTGCTGGATCACGTTGAATCCTTTCTGCTAAACGTTCTCCATGCATTATGGTGGCAAATAGGAGATGTTCTCTAGTGAGTCCTGGGAGTTGAGGTAGTAGACTTTCAAGCTCGGTTTTGAGTGCTTGAGGGTAATCGGGAGGGACTACCTGAGTCTTAAGCATTTCGACCATCTCTCGTAGTGGTGTATCGAAGGTGGGCTGACTCCAAACTCCATCATCCGCCATAATCGCACGAATCCGTTTGCCGCGTCTCCATTGCTTTTCTGTACCTGTCACAGTAACATTTTCTTGACTCCGATTTATCCACGGTTTGGGAGGAGGTGGCCATGAATTATCCCACCGTCGAACAGCACTAATCTGTTCTAGATACCCCTTGCTGTGTTGTACGTTATCACTCGCTGATGGAAGCTCACTCATATCTCATAGTATAACATTTAGCTCGTGTTTCGTCACTGCACGATCACCTTCGTCCCGATCGGGGCCCAGTCAAAAAGTCGTGCAACCTCACTCTCACGCATATTCACACAGCCGTGTGAGCCATTCCACGTATACTCCTGGCCGCCAAAAGTGCCCCTCCATGGAGCGTCATGGAGCCCATATCCACTATAAAATGGCATCCAGTACTTTACAAATAACGTATATGGGTCATCCGGAAAAGGAGACCGCATGGTGAAGTTTGTTGTTTTTTGATAGATAGCAAACTCTCCACGGACTGTCTGATGTGATGAGTTCCCAGTGGTTACTGGGACTGCATAACTGAAAATAGAAGCACCGTCCTCATACGCATACAAACGTTGAGCGGTCGTGCTGATGTAGATGACCTTGCCTTCTTTGAGAGGTGCATCGGGGACACCAGTTTGGGCGCGGGCCAGCTCGGCGAGCTTTTGTCTGTATTCTGTTTGCTCTTTTTCAGTGATCGTATCACGCTTGACTTGTGCGTCTGCCAGGAGTGGATAGAGGTCATTTTTGATCTGGGTATTCATCGTCTCAAGGGTCTCCATATCTGGCTCAAGTTTTTGCATAGACAGTACTTGAATCTGGGCGGATTTCAGCCGGCTGACGAGCTGACCCTCGGTGCCACGCTGTTCAAAAAATGGAATATATACGTCTATATCGCCCAGGATCGTGATGAGTTGGTCAGTAAACTGTGCTTTGCGATGGGTATATATCTCCGATTGTAGGTATACGCGCTGCTCATCTACTTCATGGGTCAGCTCGATGAGCTCATCCAGCGGAAGCGATGTGGATGCTGAGCTCTCCCTGATCGCTGCGCTTCTCGTTGAGACGTATGCTTGGGCGCTGATCAGGGCTGGGATATCTTGACCGGTATAATCCTGGAGAAATCCATCAAGTTTCGATTTTGAGTCGATCAGCATGTGTTGGGTCGAGGTGTACTTTTTGGTGTACGTTTTTCTTATATTTACCTCCAGTTGGCCCAGGGTTCTGTCGACTGTAGTGACTCGACTGAGCATGAGCGGCGCCCACGGGTGAGAAAGTGAGGCGCGAGCTTGATCGATCTGGGCTTGATACTCAGCAGTGTTTATCTGGTAGCCAGGTCGTATCGCCGAGACATATGTTTGGATCCTTTTGACCTTTGCTTGTGCACTATCTACGGCAATCAGGCCTGCGCGGATATAGAGGCTGATTCCTCCAACAACGGTGATCACAGAAAAAAACACAATAAAACGTATCAGTAGTGCTCTGTGTTCGACCATATATCTATAATACTTTGTTTTTATCCCTGTACAACGGGATAAAAGTAGTGATTTCTCAAGCACAGCACATGTACTTGCTTCCGATATGAGAAAAAGAGTATATTGAGAAAAATAGCATGATAGAGTTTATTGCCTTAATCATCGCGTTCTTTATTGGTGTGCTTTACCTCATATACAAAAAGGGTAAAGATTCGATGTATTCCTCGTTCATGTTGACTCTCCAGCGAGGAGAGCAGCTAGAGCCAGGGAGTAAAAAAACCTGGGGTGAGCTTCGACAGCTCTTGATGCAGGCATACAAGCCAATAGAGACGTACGTGCCCGTATCAGGAGACACCGTGACCAGTCCAGACGTGGCTGTTGCACCAAATAGCGATATCCCCGTGGTCCAGGCATCTTCTGCTGCATCTCCTCAAACAGAAGGACCACAAAATAGCTCATCACCTGCTCATGTCCAGGTCAGTAGTACCACGCGAACCCACCTCGATAGTGCAAACATTCTCCTTTTCATCGGTGCATTTCTCATCATCGCCGCAGCGACAACGTTTGCCTCTTTTGCATCAGGATGGCTCAGTGGAGGAGTAAAGCTCGCTCTGATGGTCTTGTTCGGAGTAGGATTTTATGTAAGTGGCATCATGATGAACAAAAAGGTATCTTTTCTCAAGCCGGCAAGTATCGTCTTTACCGCAATCGGCATGGTGATGGTGCCATACATCGGATATGTGTACTTCCGCGACATCGATAGCTTGCATCTTGCGCGGGTCTGGCTGATGACTTCGCTTGTGGCAACCATACTGTATGGATTCGCCCTCCGCACTATCAAGCACCCGCTTTTGGGATATGTTTTCTCAGCATCCATCGCATCGGCCAGTATATCTTTTACTCGTTTGGTAGGAGACACGACTCCGTACTTTCTCCCATATGGACTGATGCTTGCCAGCATAGTCAGTCTGATCGTGCATAAAGTAGCGGAGGATAGGCTCATCGTCGGAGTAAACCAGTGGCGTATATTCACATATTCTTATCATGCGCTCGCATTGGTAATAGGTGCGGTGACGTATTTTAGCGGTGGAGACTTGTATTTCTTGGTCATATTAACTACTGCTTCGATGATTTATGCCGTCGCTCAGATGGGGAGTGAGCCCACAGAGCATCGCAACTTCTTTGCCGCCTGGGCGAGCCTTGCACTCATCATCAATGCGGGTTTGTGGTCCCACGAAGCAGGGCTACCGAGACAGCTCATCGCTTTACTCGTGTTGGTTATCTCTACAGTGTATATCGCAGTTGGAGGACGGATCTTGCGTGTCAGGCAACGATGGGACTACCTTGGGGGCATTTGGATGACCATCGGTCAAATCTGTAGTCTCGCGCCACTTGTCATCGGGTACGAGATCAGCTGGTATCACTTTCTGATGGTTGGAACTGTTGGGTTGCTCCATCTTGGAATCGTCGCCAAATACAGATACATCGCCTCACATCTCACCGCTGCCGGTATCCTCACATATCTCGTCTATCTTTCTCCAGGAGTGACTCATCTTGATCGTTCGTGGATACCAATTTGGGCGGTGGGATACACACTCCTTGGATACGGGTACATGGTAGCATCACGACCACGCGTATGGGCCGAAGAACTGTCTCGGATCTGTTCAGTCGTGTTTTTCATCCTTGGCGGCATCTTGACTCTCTTTGTAGCGAATTGGTATTTGCAGATCATGCTTTTTGTATATCTTTCTATCGCTGCGCTTGTGTATGCACGGCGGACGCAGTCGCCACTGATAGCTGTCATATCGAGCACGTGTCTGTATGCCTCAGGTCATGTCTTCCTACATCATTTTGGGTACGATGTGGGCTATGCAAGTCTCATCTATGTGCTCATCGGCGGACTGGTCATGGTCCTGACAAACAAATCAGTACGATTTTGGCGCCAGGTAGGTCTTTGCGGGGCATATACCGGATTGGCTGCGAGTTATGTAGCTTCACTATTGTATGTGCACAGTTCTTCTTTCTACGCTGGTCCAGCGTGCACGCTGATGGGCGCAGTTTTTGTACTGTATACGACCGACTATGCAAATGCTCTGTCACGATCTCGAGCCGCTTTGGGCCTCGCTTTAGCGGCTGCATTGTGGACGATCAATATATATGGACTACAAAATATCCAGTGGTATGTCATACCAATCAGTGCATATCTGCTACTTTTGGCCCACGATGCCTACAAGCTCAATGATAATCAAAATAAAGATCTATGGATATTCCTCGCCATGGCCACTCTTACCTTACCAACGGGTGTGCAAGCACTTTCAAACACGAAAGAGTTATACCGGATCCTGATCCTCGGGTATGGGATCGGGATACTCGTTGCAGGGGTGTATCTCCGCTACAAGATCGCGCAATGGTGGGGGATAGGCACCATCGTGTTGGTTGTACTGTATGTAATCGGTCCATATCTGTATCAAATCCCGAGCTGGGGGTATTATCTACTTTTGGGAGCAGTATTTCTCATTGCTGCGGTAAAGATACTTTCTAGACACCGCCAAGATTCGTAAACTTTAGCGGTATACTATACCGGTATGAAAAAGAGAATCCTTCTCACCACCTCGATACCATATGTAAATGGAAATCCGCATATCGGCCATGCATTTGAGTATGTCCAGACTGATGCAATAGCCCGTTCATTGCGTGCAGCAGGACATGATGTGCTATTTACGGCAGGAACTGATGAAAATGCTCTGAAAAACGTAGAGAGTGCCCAAAAAGCAGGGAAATCTACCCTAGAATTCGTTGATGAAAAGGTGGATATCTTTCGAGATCTCCTCAAAACATATCAGATCTCAAACGATGTCTTTATCCGCACGAGCTCGCCTGAGCATGCTCGAGGATGTCAGAAACTCTGGGAACTTTCAAAAAAAGATATCTATAAAAAGTCGTATACCGGTCTGTATTGTGTCGGCTGTGAGACTTTTTATGTCGATGGTGAGTTTCCAGACAACATCTGCCCGCATCACAATCGCACCCTCGAGGTCGTAGTGGAGGAGAACTACTTTTTTGCGCTGTCAAAATACCAAAAGTTCATGGAAGATCTGCTGGAATCGGAAAAGTTGAAGATATTTCCCTCATATCGACGTGATGAGCTCCTCAACTTCGTCAAAAAAGGTCTGCAGGATTTTTCGATCTCGCGCCCTGCTACCCGTACCCACGGATGGGGTATCTCTGTGCCAGGAGACGCGACGCAGAACATGTACGTCTGGTATGACGCGCTCACCAACTACATCACTGCACTCGGATTTGGACAAGAACAACCACAAGCTCCAAGCTCCAAGCTCCTAGAAAAAAATGCGTCAGCGTCTCGCAGCTCCATGCCAGTGGCAGGCTCAGCGCAGCTCGCAGCTCGTGGCTTATATGCCGATTTCTGGGAAGCATCAGATATGCGTATCCATGTGATCGGTAAAGACATCATCAAGTTTCACGGCATCTATTGGCCAGCGATGTTGCAGTCCGCCGGGCTCCCGCTCCCCACACATCTCTATACGCATGGATTCATCACCAGTGCGGGCCAAAAGATGAGCAAGACACTGGGCAATGTCGTTGATCCCTTTGAGCTGGTGAAAAAATATGGCTTGAGTGCCACACGCTACTATCTCCTGCGTGAAATACCTCCTCATGACGATGGGGACTACAGCGATACTCGTATGGCCCAACTGCATACTGCCGATCTCGCAAATGAGCTCGGCAATCTCGTTAGTCGTACCTGTGCCATCGCTGCAAAAGATGGAATAACGGTGCCACCCTTTGTCATCCCGGACCCCGATCCGGGATCTACCGATCCATTATCAATCATTAATTATCAATTATTAATTGTTGACCTCTGGGATCAAGTCAAGGAAATCAACAAGTCTTTCAATACCTTCGAGCCATGGGCCAAGTCCGCCGAAGACCGCAAGGAATTCATGACTAATGTGCTCACGCAGCTTTCAGAAATTGGTCTCGCACTTAAACCATATCTGCCTGAGGTAGGGGAGATTATCGTGCGGGTGACGACCGGCAAGATCGAAAAAATTGCCCCACTTTTCCCGCGATTGGCTCCATAAATATTGGGTGTGTGAGAACGCTCATCAAGAGCATATACATCTCTGTATATCTCCCTGGAAAGGGTAGAAGATCAGGTGCTCGAATTGATCCTTCGAAACTGCACTATGAGGTACAATGCATCTGGACGCCCGATGTGTCTACTCAAAATATATGGCTATCGAACTCACCAATCAGCATGTGAAACTCAGTGGCAATCAGGGCCCACTTGCGTACAACAAACTGCGTAAAGAAGTTGCTGATGCAAAGATCCTTGAGCGGGCATATGGGTACTACACGCTGCTCATCACCACATTGACAGTGGTATTTTTTGGGACGGTGTATCTCCTGTATCACGCAACGTACCCGATCGCAGTCATTGTGCTCAGTATTTTTTTGGCTTTCGTGGCCGTTCAGTGTACCGGCATCGTCCATGATGCGGGACATCGTGCTATTGCAAAGTCAGTTTGGGTGAACAATCTCATCGGTCACCTATATGCATTTTTCCTCGCCACACTTTTCCAACAATGGCGGCCAAATCATGACAAACACCATGCCCATACGAATGAGCACGACGAAGATCCTGATGTCAATATCCCACTGCTTTCGTTTACCGTCGAAAGAGCCAAAGAAAGAACAGGTTGGCAACGACTTCTCATCCCATATCAGTCGTTTGTGTATTTTCCCCTCGGGAGTCTTTTATGGATATCTATGCGTCTGAACAATGTGAAATATCTGCGCCAAAAACCTGTTTCTCTGGTCTGGTTCGTAGAGCTCACTGTGTGGCTCGTCTCCCTCGGTGTTTGGTTTATTCTTCCGTTTTTACTCTTCCCGTTATGGAAATCACTACTCATATTCTTTTTCCTGAACTGGACGATGGGGCTGTATATCCTGCATGTATTCGCACCAAATCATAAAGGTATGCCTGAGGTGGCGCGTGGGACACAGATATCGTTCTTTGAGCAACAAATCGTGACATCGCGCAATGTCACTGCCCATCCTATGGTCGATCATATTTATCTCGGATTGAACTATCAGATCGAGCACCATCTATTCCCAAATTGCCCCCGCGTCAAGCTACCCCAACTTGCCCAGATTGTGAAGCGATTCTGTTTGGAGTACGGGTTCAACTATGAGGTTTGCTCCCCACTTCAGGTCGATCAAATCATAGTGCGCGAGCTCGCATCCGTCTCCGCTGCCGTGAAAACACAGGCCTAACGAGTACCGATATTCGAACTAGAAGCAGCAACTCACGTTACATTTTTGGTGAGAGGATGTAGGGCTGGATCAGAGATATACAGGGCAATAGATCAGGCTCGGCAGACTGAACACTGTAGTTGGATCGTCGAGGCAAAATCGCTACTGTTCGAAGCAGAAAAGAGGATTGGATGAGCTACACATATCAGTGCTCCATTTTGTCCATTGGAAATCATTTGTTCCATTGTGTCCACACATCGAATAGTTGGCATTTTTCATCAGCACCATCTAGCCCACCCAGGTTCCCTGTGTACGTAGTTGAGGTCAGAAACACACGTTTGTTGGAT
>CAZJWN010000020.1:0-11311 GCA_964550105.1 uncultured Gammaproteobacteria bacterium | reverse complement strand
CGCAAAGAGTATGGAGATTTTGTGGCCGTGGATGATATCTCATTTCAAATACCTACTGGTAAGGTAGTAGGATTTCTTGGGCCCAATGGAGCGGGCAAAACGACGACGATCCAGATGCTCACGGGCATCACGACCCGGACAGCTGGGAAAATCACATATTTTGGACGAGACTTTGACCATGATCGGGAGTACTGTCTCCAACATATCAACTCAACATCCGCTTTTAACACGCTTCTTGGTCGCATCACCGTACGTGAAAATCTCAATGTATTTGCTCATCTCTATGCTGTCAAAAATGTTAAAAATAAAGTTGACGAGCTACTCACATACTTTGAAATCGATGATCTTGCCTCAAAGCTGTATCAATACTTGTCCGCAGGTCAAAAGACCCGAGTCAATCTGGTGAAATCCCTACTCAACGATCCCAAGCTCATCCTCATGGACGAGCCCACTGCATCACTCGATCCAGATATCGCCGACAAGACGCTATCTCTCATCGAAAAACTTCGTGACGAGCGCAAACTGTCGATCCTATTCACCAGTCATAACATGGATGAAGTCGCGCGATTGTGTGACAGGGTCATCTTCATCGACCATGGGCGCATCGTGACTCAGGGTACACCAGAGAATCTCATCAAAATGATCCCTGAGGTAACGATCACTGCGACATACGAAGGCGGTTACGAGAAACTTGCAGCCTATTTCCAGATAATGAAAATGACATATCATTTCCATGAACACCAGAGAGTGGATGCGCAAGTGCCACACGGACAAGTCGGTATCTTTTTGCATGATTTAGCTGAGCATGTTGATCGTATCATCGATATAGATATCGTAAAGCCGAAACTCGAAGATGTGTTCATCCAAATTGCGAGGAAAACAGCCAATTAGTCGTCAAGTCATCAGGTTACAAACACTAAAAACTAAACACTAAATACTAACAAAATTCCAAAACAATTTTTAATTAAGTTGGGTTATCAACTATTAACTATCAATTATCAACTAATTTTCATGAAACTTCCCTCTCTCCGCCGCATCTACGCAATCTTCTTGCAGGAGCACTATGTCCATATCCACTCCTTGGAAAGTATTTTTGATATTTATATTTTTTCGATGATTTCACTCATCTTGTTTGGTTTCCTCTCGAAATACTTGATGAGTGCAGGTGGAGGAAATAGCCACACTCTGCAGGCAGGTACATACCTCTTGATAGGTATGCTCTTTTGGGAGCTTGTGCGCATCGCTCAGTACACTATCTCTGTCGATCCCATGTGGAACATCTGGTCACGAAACCTCAGCAATATGTTCATCTCACCGTTGCGCGTATCGGAATATATCATCGCACTGGCACTCACCGCATGTGGTCATGCGCTCGTACTTTTTTTGGGTGAGTCGGTGATTGCACGATATGTATTTGGAGTAGATGTATTCATCGTTCCACTTCCCTACTTGCTTTTTTCTGTGGCTATGTTTTTGTGGTTTTCTGTTTCGATCGGGATATTTATCTTTGGTCTCATTTGTAAATTTGGGACCCGGATCCAGTCGTTTGGTTGGGGGATCGTCCCGATGCTCCAACCGCTCACCGCTGCGCTTTTCCCCGTATCGAGCTTGCCCGTACCTCTCCAGTATGTGGCATACACGATGCCTACGACGCATATATTTGAGATGATCCGCGGAAGCATATCTGGAGTCCCAGACTTGGTTTTGCAGTCGCTAGCGCTCAACGGTCTAGCCCTCAATGCACTGTGGTTCACCATATGCGTACTTGTTTTTCGAAGACTCTATAGCAGCTCTCACGTCACGGGACAGTTTGCGCGAAATGAAGGATAAAGTAGAGTTAATTTACAATCTACAATTTCCAATCTGCAAGCAATAGATCAAGGTCAGATTTATATAGTTGATTTCCTGATGCAGATCAGGAACCAGATAGTATCAAGTGTATGGACTCTGAACCCCTCCTTCGCCCCCCGCAAAGCGGGACAAGTCAGGTCAATTGCTGTTGTCATTCCCTTGAAAAAGGGAATCTAAAGTTTTAAACATGGATCCTCGCCGGAGTTTACCCCGTAGAACGATACGGGGCGAGGATGACACACACAACGGCAAGTTATTCCGCCAACAACTTCGTAGTTAGGCGGGCGAGCAATGGATCCCGTTTTTCAACGGGATGACAGAATCGATACCATGTTTATAAGCCATCTTTCAGCTGAATTTGAGCATCGCCTGGTACACTTAGTATGTGATAAAAAAGCTCATCATGCGTTCTGTCCGACCCCTCTCGATTGTGCATGTCATAGTAATCCTTTTCTTCCTATTATTTTCTTATCTAGCTGTCGTTCGCATACACCAGCTTTGGGCATCATACTTCGATCTTGGGATCATGCATCAGACGGTCTTCAATACTTACAAAGCTCTACAGACAGGAGACATGACTCGCGTACTCGAGCTGACCGATCCGCATGGATCTGGCATGCAAATCAAGCGGATGGCTATCCACAACGATCTACTCCTCGGGTTGCTCGCACCCCTGTACTTTATACATGCAGGTCCTGAGACTCTACTACTTGTGCAAGTGCTCATCGTGACCAGCGGAGCATATGCGCTCTATCTCATAGCAAAAAAGAAAGCACTGAGCACTGTCGCTCGTGGTGTATTTCTCGTCGTCGTTCCGCTTGCCTTCCTCATGTACCCACCACTTCAACGTACGCTCCTGTACGAGTTCCACGCAGTAGTGCTCGCTACCGGCTTTATGTTATGGATGTATTACGCATGGATTACACGACACAGAGTATGGTTCGTAACCTTTTTCATATTGAGCATGCTCACCAAAGAACATGTAGGTTTTACGATCGGCGGGTGGCTGTTGGTGGAGGCTCTGCTTCGATTTTATCATGGTCAAAAAAAGCCACTTGGTAGTTCAGTTTTCACTGATATCATCGATCGGCGGGTACTGCTGACTGTGCTGCTCGCATTGGTCAGCTTCATCTATGCACTCTGTTCTACATTTGCTTTCATCCCATCATTTCGATCAGGCGACGAACACTTTGCCCTGTCATACTTCTCAAAGACCTCGACTGGAGGATCATTCATCGGTCAACACATATCTCAATTTGCATCATATCGCACGATAGATTACCTTTTCAGACTTTTTGGACCACTTGGATTTCTATCATTTCTTTCTCCACTCTCTCTCGGGGCGATCCCCGAGATAGCACTCAACGTACTCTCGAGCAGCTCAAATCAGAAGAACATATTTTATCATTACACTGCACTCATCACGCCCTGGATATTCATCGGATTGATTGACACGATCCATCGAGTGAGAAACTGGAAGTATGTCAGATGGCTACCCATCGTCATCATACTAGCCACACTATACTTGAGCTATCTGGACAGTCCGATGCCCTACTCACTCAAAGGCACAAAAATTCAGTGGTTACCTGTGGCACAAGAACTCCCTGATATCAGACTGTGGCAGCAAGTCTTGGATCGTGACGAAATCAAAGTATCGTCTGTTGGTCAGTTAGCGCCATATCTCACCAATAGAAGATATTTCTATGATTTCGGTCCAAACTACGTCAAGGCAGAGTATATACTGATTCGGCTCAAAGAGGTCTATGATTATCCTGATAAAGCGAGACTGATTCCGGCATATGAACAGCTCCAAAAAGATGAGAAGTACAGTCAGATATATAAAAATGGTGATGTTGAAGTATATAGGCGCAAGGTAGAAGAAACAACACGATGAAGAAGTTTCGAACTACAGATCTCAGTATATAAATCCTAAACTCTAAAAACCAAACACTAAGGAGATTTCAAATATCAATCCGCCAGCCGGCGGACCAAGCTCCAGATAATTTCCAATTTTGATCTGTACATTCATACAAGATCATGTATAGAGATTTTTTCTCTCATCTAACTCGCTTCGCTCAGACAGAGATTCGACAAAAAATCTCCATCCACGATCTTCTCGTTATCAATTATCTCGGCCAAAGGCTGATCCCCGCCAGAGGCGGGCAGGCGCTTATGGCGGAAACTATCCATTTTCCACACTATTCAGGTATCATAGACCTATGATTTCTGTCATCATACCGTTCAAAAATGAATCTGGAAGTCTCGCGAAGCTTATCCCCCTTCTTCACAAGTCCCTGGACTCGCTTGGTCAACCCTATGACGTGCATATGGTCAGCAACGGCTCAACTGACGATTGGGAAACTCGGCTTGTTGCACCGTCACCGGCATTTGTCTTTCATCGGCTTCGCCGTGGCGACAAGGGCAGAGCGCTCCGTCGCGGACTCGACCGAGCAAAGGGTGACATCATCCTTTTTATGGATGCGGATCTTGAGGATGATCCACGTGACATCCCGGCGCTATACAAAAAACTTACCGATGGCTATGATTTCGTCAATGGGTGGCGCAAAAACCGTCGACATGAGTGGCATCGAGTGATCCCCTCGTTCATAGGCAACACACTCATCCTGCGCAACCTCCTGGGGTCGTCATTTCACGATATCAACTGTGGTTTCAAGATGTTTCGTCGCGAGTGTCTCAAGGATGTAGTCATGTACGGTGACAACTTCCGTTTTTTGCCACTGGTAGTGGAAAAACTCGGTTTCAAAACTGCTGAGGTGATCGTGCAGCACAAAAATCGCGAGCAAGGCAAGTCAAAATACGGGTTTTTCAATAGACTCACGGTGTTTGCAGATATCCTCACCTCATATTTCATCTTTCGATTTGCGCAGAAACCACTTCACTTTTTTGCCCCGATTGGCGTAGCACTCCTCCTCCCGGGCTTGGTCATCACCGTTGCTCTTGGGATCGAGCGCATATTCAGCAACGTGTTGCTCAAAGATAGACCACTACTCCAAGCAGGTATTTTGCTTATCGTTGTTGGGCTCCAAATCATCATGACCGGAGTCATCGGTGAGCTCATCGTCTACACGAGTAAAAAGTTGGAGAAAGAGATAGAAGAAGAATAGATAAAACGTATAACGTAGAACGTAAAGTGTAGAGCTGAGAACTTTTTATTGAGGTGTATTCGATATTTTTTTCTTCACTAACTCGCTTCGCTCAGACAGAGATTCATTCAAAAAATATCGAATACACCTTTCTAAGGATAATAATGACCTTCGACTTGATGACTTTCGACCCGAAGACTCTCTTTGTGATCGATTTGACTTGCTACCCTCAGATTGAGTAGACTGAACAGGTTTATGACGATCCGCAAGCTCATGCAATTCCCTGTACACCACCCGTGTACGATGATCCTAGTCGCCAACCTCATCTGGGGTGCCTCTGCGCCGATCACCAAGATCACGCTCGTCGAAATCTCACCGAGTACATTCCTTTTCTTGCGCATGTTTATGGGGACCATCATCCTTTTGCCTTTTGCATGGGCGTATAGAGTCAAAATGTCAGCACATGAGCAGTTATTCATCTTTCTCTCTGGATTTTTTGGAGTATTTCTCAATATTATCCTTTTTTATGGGGGTATGCCAGCTATCCCGAGTATCAACGCACCGATGATCGGTGCGATCGGACCGCTCATGCTCGCGCTCCTCGCACGAGTGCTTTTGCGTGAGCGATTGAGTCACCCAAAGTACATAGGGATGGGTCTCGGGTTCGTAGGAGTACTTTGTATTTCTGTCCTTCCTCTCCTTTTCCCCAGTGCTACTGATGTGCTCGGTATCCAGTCGGTTTTTGGTACATCACCGCTCATGGGCAATATCGCCATGGTGCTTGCGACGCTCTCCGGAGTGCTTGGAGTTTTATTCATCAAGCCGATCACTCATATTCCCGGCCATATCATCGCCTTTTGGCAGTTTGCGATATCGTCAGCATTTGCCTTTCCCCTCGCACTGTCTGAGGGTATCTCGACTCAGATCCACACGATCGGATTCACCAGTGGAGTGGGGATAGTGTATGCAGGTCTACTCTCGTCCGTAGTCGCATACACACTCTACAATCAAGGTCTCCATCGCATAGCAGCATCTGAAAGCTCCTTATTTAGCTATATCTCCCCTATTGCTGCAGTCGTTGTCGCTATACCGCTTCTCCAAGAATACCCCTCACAATGGTTTATAATCGGTTCACTCCTAGTAGCATTTGGAGTGTGGATCGCTGAAAAGAAAAATGTGGTGGCAAAAGCTCACGCTAAATAAACTCAACTATACGTATGCAAACTATCCTCATCACTGGCGCAGGCGGATACATCGGGTCAGTGACTTGTGACCTACTCTTGGCTCACGGATATCGTATCATCGCGATCGATAACCTCTCGAGAGGGTATATCGAACCTATCGAGTACCTACAAAATAAATATGGTGCTGATCGTATCGTTTTCTATCAAGGTGATATTACAGCTGGGATAGCGAATCAGGTCTTAAATGAGCATACTGAAGTCGTAGCATGCATCCACTTCGCAGCCCTCCTAAACGTGGGCGAATCATGGAAAATCCCCGAAGTCTACGAAAAAAATAACGTCGGCGGTACACAGCGACTCCTGGATGAGCTGATCTCCCATGGGGTCAAAAAGATCGTCTTCTCGTCTAGCTGTACGGTTTATGGCAACGCTCAGTATCTACCTATTGACGAAAATC
This sequence comes from uncultured Gammaproteobacteria bacterium, assembly GCA_964550105.1. GTDB lineage: Bacteria > Patescibacteriota > Microgenomatia > UBA1406 > GWC2-37-13 > JAGOLU01. Next base: position 4,715 of record CAZJWN010000020.1, on the reverse strand, counting down.
ATCCCATCGCCGAACCGGTGACTCCCTATGGCAAAACCAAAAGAGCCTGTGAGATGCTCTTGGCTGACCGTGCTCGATCACAGGCACTTCAATATATTTCGCTTCGCTACTTCAACGTGTGTGGAGCGACAGATGATGGGACCATCGGTGACTCGAAAGATCCCTCATTTCATCTCGTTCAAAATGCAGTCCGCAGTGCTCTCGGGATCTCGCCTTTTGAGTTGAACTATGCAACAGTCAATACGCCTGACGGCTCGCCGATCCGCGACTATGTGAACGTCGTAGATCTCGCCGATGCACATGAAAAAGCTATTCGCTGGCTTCTGGATCACGAGAAAGGCAGCGAAATCATCAATATCGGCACCGGTACCGGCAACTCCGTCCATGAGATCATCACTACCGTGAAGCATCTCACCGGAAAGGATTTCCCGGTAGGCACTGCATCAGACCGCCGGCAAAACGAAGCTGACAAGATGATCGCCTCCAATGAAAAAGCAAAAAAAGTCCTCGGATGGGCTCCCACACACACGCTCGCTAGTAGTGTCCAAAGCCTGATCACCTGGTATACCAAGCATCCGAAAGGGTGGAAGAGTTAAATTTCAAGTTCCAATTCGCCAGTCGGCGGGCCAAGTTCCAAATAAGTTTCAAAAAAATTAAGTTTAAAAATAAATGCAATGAATATCAATAACTGGATCTTGTAAATTATTTGGATATTGGAAATTGTGAATTTGGAATTTGGCCCTATGGAACCTCTCTATCTCGAAGATGATGATTTCAAAAAGAGCTTTGAGCTTGCACCGCGTGTCGCGTGCAATCTCTTTGTCGTCGATCGCGAAGATCGGTTTCTACTGACTCGTCGCGCCCTCGAGCCTGAGCGGGGCAAGTGGCACCTCCCCGGGAGCTTACTACTCAAGCATGAGATGATCGATCAGTGCCTCGTGCGCACTGCTGCTCAGGAGCTCGGCTTCCCCATCTCAGCGCGTGATTGTCGACCCAAGATAGTCCATGAAAATATCTCTGGCGACCCGCGCGGTCATATCGTCAATCTGATCTACAAGTACCGACTCCTCAAAGATGTCCTCATGACGCCATGGGGCGACTCGTCTGAGATGGCACTCTTCACCCATATACCTGATGATATGGGCTTCAACCATGCCGAAATCCTCAAGAAGTTGGTATAATCATGACTCGATCTCATAGCGGGATTAGTTAAATGGTATAACCCCAGTTTTCCAAACTGACATCGCGGGTCCGATTCCCGCATCCCGCTCATTTTGGCTCGATTAGTTTAAACTGAAGATCACCTATCCAGCAGTTTAAGCATTGTTTCAGGCCACTTGGTATTTCCCTTTGCCATCTCGCTTTTAAAATATTCAACCATCACCTCGAGTGGTTCCTGGGAAATAGGGACATGATTGATCGTGGGCCATTTTTCCCGATACCAGGTCCCGATATCATCATGCTTCATATCGCAGGCCCCCCCATGAGGATCCTTTTGGATATAAAATATCTTATTGATCCGAGTGATCACCGCGGCCCCCAAGCAGAGTATGCAGGGTTCGAGTGTTGAGTAAAGGGATATGGACTGCTTGTTTTTCCATGCGTTATACAACTTATTTCCGTTGCGGGTGATCAGTACATTTTCGGCATGATTCACAGAAGATTTCAATTGTTGGATTTCATTTCCTGCTTGGTCAATGATCTGATCGTCAATGGCCAATACTGCACCAACGGGGTAGTTACCTCTCTCTGAGGTATCTTTGGCAACTGAGATAGCGATATTCAGACACTTTGCATCGAAGTCGCTCAGAGAAGTATTCATATGCGTCTAGATTATACAGATATGTTCACTGTAGTTTCCTATACTCCTTCACAAAGCCCACGGCCTGGAGGGCGATGACGGTGACGAATCCCAGCCCGATCGCGATGATGGCCCCGCTGCCTTTGTAGGTGGGGATGAGGAGATAGCATGCCACGGTGACGACGAGGAAAAATGCGATATTGGAAATGAGCAGATAGGACGGTTTACGAAAGGTATACAGTAGAAACAACATAAAGACCTGCCCGATACAAAATAGCGAGTAGACGATACCGAGGTGTGCAGAAAACAGCGGCGTATCGACAAACTTGGCAGTGAAAACGAGTTTGTATGCGGCAGCGGGCAGAAACGAAAGACACAGGAAAAGGGCAGTAGGGATGAGCAAAAAGAGCATACTATGGCGAAATTCTTTTTTCACTCCGATTTTGGTTTTGATATGGGTATACGCGGGTGAGAGGACTTGAGTGATGCTGACGACGGTCGAGATGATCGTTAATATTATTTTTTGCGAGAGCGAGTAGTCGGCAACGACGGTTTTCAAGCCAAAGTACGAGAGGATGAAGAGATCCATCCGCATCCCCACATTGAAAAACTGCTGCGCGATGAAATTCGTGAGTGTATAGCGTGGTCGTATCATCGCCAGCTCGACTTTCGCATGCTTCACTTTTTCAAACGATGGTCGATACAGCGCGTAGATACTGCCTATGAAGACCAGAGGACTCACCACACCGAATAAAAATATGATGTTGGGTATCGTCACCAGCCCGAGAGGTATGAGCGCGAGTAGACTCAGCGTCCTGAATACATAGCTCACATTGAGCCATATGTTGACTTGGGAAAATCGCTTCATCGCAAACAACATGTTTGAGATTGTATTTTGCCAGACATAGAGCACTATCGAGATAGACGTGAGCGCAAGTGCGCTATATGGCGCATGCGTCTTGAAAAATTCCCGATCGAGCCACGGGAACATGATCAACAGTACGACGATGACGACCGCACATGCAATCGACTGATAATAAAACGTACTTTTTATAAACGAGTAGAGATCCGTCCGACTCGGAAGGAGATAATACTGAGGCACCTGTGAGTATATGATAGCGGGCGATCCGAAATCCAAGATATTGGTCATCAGATATGCGACGCTGAAGAGTACCGCCAGCTCTCCGTATACCTCACGACCGAGTGTGCGGGCGAGGATCACGACTGACAGCACGGTGATTGCGATTCCGATGTAGCTGCCCAGTGTGTTGATGATGACGTTTTTTCCGGTGACTGTGGAGAAGAGTTTTCTGATCATGACCCAGGTATTGTAGTGGATTTTCGAGAAATAAACCAAGAACGATACGGGATGAACAATAGATAAAATAGGTTGACTGAGGGTACAATACAGGAGATATGACACAAGCATTCGACCTGGACCCTGCTCAGGCCACGATCAACTACGATAGATTTCTCAAAAACTTTTCGATACTCGGTGGTAACTGCCAGCACAATCGCCGCGATGCACTATTTGTCGATTTGGACGAGACGGTGCTCAGTGTATTGTCAGTCATGCGTCAAAACTATGGAAGAGATTTTCCGGGTATCATAGGAGGACTTCGATATGAAGATGAGCCAGGACTCACCGATGAGGAAAAGGCGATGATCAAGCGTGAATTCAGCAGAGGTGGATTTTTCAAAAATCAACCACTCATCGATACAGAGATAGCGCCCATGCTGCATACACTCGCCCAGTCATACAATATCGGATATCTATCTGCCCGATTCAATACGACAGACATATATGAGCTCACACGTCGTAACATCCGCAAACACAGGCTACCTATGGCTCCTCTCATGCTCAATCCCTACGTCGGGTCCATAGGGCCAGACTTCAAAATCAACACGATCGTACAGTTTCGCAAGGAGTTCGGAGCGCCAGGATACGTCCCGATTTTGATTGATGATGAGCCATCACAGGCAACAGCTATCATCGCATACAACACACACCATCCAGACGACATGATTTATCAAATCTGTATGGTGGGGAGCGAGTTGCGGTCGATCCATTTTGATCAATCACATCGGGACACGTCAACAGGTGTCGCGGGTGGAGTATATGGTCATGCGCTGCATCAGGAAAAGCGAGGGATATATTTTTCGAAAACTGCAGATTTATCTACTACGGTTGATCAGATCAAGCGAGATTCACAAATACGTTCTCCACATCGTCATGCTCCTCGATCAACTCGATGAGTGCATGGATTTTTTCAGCTTGTTCTTCGGTCACCTCTATGGGCGCAAGTGGTTTATATGTGGCTTCAGGCTGGTGAACGATGGTGAATGGTGTTTTCTCCAGGATCACATGAGATTGGTGGAGCAACGTGTACGGGAAGTAGATGATCGTATGCTCGTCACTTGACTGGATGTCATCCGCCTGGAGAGCTTCGGCGAGACTCAGCAGTTGCTCCTCTTGATCGTGCGAGGGTTTGGTGATGATGAGCTGTGCACAATGGGAGAAAAGGGGTGTGACAGACCCTTGGGCACCTAGCTTTGCCCCATGTCGCTCAATGAAGTTTTTGATATCTGTCAGCGTCCTGTTTTGATTGTCGGTGGTCGCAGTGATGATGAGGAGACTGCCATATGGACCAAAAGTCTCGAGCAATAGGCGGGTCAGTGATGCACGGTCAGGCCCTGAACCCTTGGCTATGGCTCGATCTATGTTGTCTTTGGGCATACTCTCTGCTCGTGCTTTTTCTATCATGACTCGAAGCCGAGGGTTGAACGCAGGGTCTGGTGACCCTCCATCGATGACCGCCACCGTGATGGCTTTTGAGAGTTTTTGAAAATTGCCAGCTCGTTTTTTGTCTTGCGCAGTCTTGCGAGAAAGATTATTTTTCCACTTTGAGTGACC
>CAZJWN010000019.1:11938-12580 GCA_964550105.1 uncultured Gammaproteobacteria bacterium | reverse complement strand
TGTCTGCCATGGCTTGTAGTACAACTTTTCTTGGCTTTGAGCCCTCCGCAGGACCGACATAGCCCGCATCATGGAGTTCATCGAGGATGCGGGCTGCGCGAGCATATCCCACTTTGAGGCGTCGCTGAAAAAGGGAAGCCGATGCAGTCTCAAGTCCACGAATGAGCTCGAGCGCTTCGTTGAACATTGAGTCGCGCTCTCTCCCATCTGATCCGTGTGCTCCCCCAACAAAATCATCTTTGGGTGCCTCAGTGACTTCTTCAGTGTATGACACAAGTGGGTTATGTTGTTTGATAAAGTTGACGACAGCTGAGACTTCCTTATCAGATACAAATGGTCCCTGAATACGCTTGGGTCGAGGAGTATCTGACGCTGAGTAAAACATATCCCCCTTGCCAACGAGGTTCTCTGCTCCAGTGGTATCCAAGATGACCTTTGAGTCGATGCCTGAAGCTACGTTAAATGCGATACGAGTCGGTACGTTGGCCTTCATGAGACCAGTGATGACGTTGACAGATGGGCGTTGGGTAGCAAGCACCAAGTGTATGCCCACAGCTCGTGCCTTTTGAGCGATACGTACGATTGGTCCCTCAATATCTGCTTTGGCGACCATCATGAGGTAGGCCAGTTCATCGATGATAA
>CAZJWN010000019.1:0-11928 GCA_964550105.1 uncultured Gammaproteobacteria bacterium | reverse complement strand
ATGATATATGGCTTTTTTTCTACACCCGGGAGCTCATTGTATCCTTCGAGATTGCGCACTTCATGCTCACGAAGTGCCTTGTATCTGACGTCCATTTCACCTAGTGCCCAACGCAATGCATTGATGACTTTTGATGGATCGGTGATCACTTCAGTCATGAGATGAGGGACGCCGTTGTAGCCAGTCAACTCAACTTGCTTTGGATCAACGAGGACTAGCCGTACTTCAGACGGCTTTGTGCGCATAAGCAGGGTGACTATCCATGCATTGATAGCAACTGATTTGCCTGATCCGGTTGTTCCCGCAATGAGTGCATGCGGCATCTTTGCGAGACTCACTGCCTGAGTCTCACCTGCCACATCCAAACCGAGAGGCACCAGCAACGGATCTTTGCTATTTTGGAATACTTTTGAGCTGAGTAGACGCTTGATGGTCACTAATTCAGATTTTTTGTTGGGTATTTCAACGCCAACGAGTGATCTTCCCGGTATAGGGGCTTCTATGCGGACTGTGCCTGTGGATGATGCAAGCGCAAGTGCGAGGTTTGAGGATTTCTTCATGATCTCTGAGATATTCGTGCCTACTGCTACCTCAAGGGCGTACTGCGTGACGGTTGGTCCAGGATTAATCTCAGCCACACGTGCTTTGATGCCAAAGCTCCTGAGTGTATTCTCTATGATTGAAGCATTAGCTGATGTATCGCCTCGATCAGCGGGGGATGTGACATCCTGTAATATGTCAATGCCAGGATGTACCCACATGACGGACTGCGCATGTGATATTTGATTTACACGCATATCAGAGTGTGTAGCAACGGGGGTTCCTATCCGAGCTTTGAGTTTCTTGCTATCCACTATGAATGATTCTTCAACAGCAACCTTTGGCTGCACGATCGCCTCGTCTTTCCGTGCTTTTGCTGTGGGTTTGGTAGCTAGGTGCTTATCACTGATGTATTCTCCCTCATCAGCACTACGCGAAGTGCTTTTGGCGAGTTTGAAAGATTTCGGGGACATCCGAGACAAAGCATCTCGTATCCATGAAACGATGGTGTGCGGCTCAATATCAAAGAATAGAACTACGCCTATCAAAGTAATCATCAGAAAAATCAATCGTCCACCAAATGAGGTAAATCCTGTATAAATAGTATCTTGTAGTGATTGACCAAAGGCTCCAGAGGCAAAGAGCCCCAAAACGCCACACATCGTAAAAAATATACCAACTGATGTATGCCAATGGATCAGTGTGATTTTTTTCGTATTGAAACAGTGTCCAGCAAGGAGCAGTACAAGAAACGGAATACCTATCGAGACACCACCAAAATTGTTTGTCAAATAGGCATTTATGAGAGCGAGAAATCTACCTGTTCCGTCTCCAGTTCCAAACAGCTGAAAAAACGATAGGAGCAAAAGTATGCCGAATAGTACAAGCAGTATGCCTATCACCGTGATAGTGACTCCACTACTGATATCAAACTTCAATCCTCGTTTTCTGCGGGACATATATGGTCATCGTAGCAAATGTATGAGCTAAAGTCAAAAAAACCTGCAGTGACTTTACTGCAGGTTTTTGATTCAATGGTGGTACTCGACAATCATCTGCCGCCACGTCTAAATCCTCCATGTCCACGGAAGTGTCCGCCGCCACGTGGTCCTCGATCACCACCGCCGCGGTCTCCCCGTGGTCTATCTCCGTACATGCTGTGTGGCTCACCTGATGGTGCCTGAGCTTGTTCGGGTACTTGAAAAGGGGTAACAGGCTTGATGTTGATCCGACCCATCTCATCGATCTCATATACCTCGACTTCCATCTGATCGCCTACCTTCACGAGATCTCCTGCATCGCGAACAAAGCCATTTGCAAGTCTTGAGATGTGCACGAGTCCCTGTTTCCCTGGTACGATCTCGACAAATGCCCCATAGCTTTCGACACGTACAACCTTGCCGACGTGTTTCTCACCTGGCAAGATATCTCGGGTCATATTGGCTATGTGTCGTGCGCAGTCATCGACACCATTTTTGTTGGTGCCACTGACATATACTTTTGCATCGTCTTCGACGTCCACCTGCACGCCGTACATCTTGATCAGACCACGGATAGTTTTGCCTCCTGGCCCAATCACCTCGCCAACTTTGTCCTCAGGAATCGGCACAACGACTATCTTTGGTGCAAACTCAGAGACGTTCTGACGGGGTTGGGGTAGAGCGTGGTTCATGACACTCAATATCTTCATTCGAGCTGTCTGAGCTCGCTCAAGCGTTTCATGGATCATCTTGTCAGTGATACCAGCATTTTTGACATCAAGCTGAATAGCAGTGATACCCGTTGCTGTTCCCGCAACTTTGAAATCCATTTCACCAGAGAAGTCTTCGATACCCATGATGTCAGTCAAAATGATGTAGTCATCATCTGAGTTGCTCACCAAACCCATCGCAATTCCGGCAACTGGTGCCTTGATAGGCACTCCCGCATCCATGAGTGCAAGCGAAGATCCGCATGTTGAGGCCATGCTCGTTGAGCCGTTGGATCCAAGCACCTCTGATACTACCCGGATCGTGTATGGAAATTCCGACTCTGAGGGAAGCACCGGCTCGATTGCCTTTTCAGCAAGCGCGCCATGACCTATCTCTCGTCTGTTTGTGAAGCCGATTCTCCCTACTTCTCCAACAGAATATGGTGGAAAGTTGTAGTGATGTATATATCGTTTTGATTCTTGTCCATCTGGCCCTTCGAGAAGTTGCTCCATGTTTGGAGTACCAAGGGTGGTGATTGACAAGGTTTGAGTATCTCCACGTTGAAAAAGGCCACTCCCATGAATACGAGGTATCAAAGAGACCTCTGCTGATAGTGGTCTGATTTCATCGAGAGCTCGTCCATCTAGACGCTGATGCTTGGCGATCATAAACTCACGAATCTTCTTTTTGACAATATAGTCGACTGCCTGAGCAACGACTTTTCCTTCATATTTATCGGGCTCTTTTTCTTGGATCCGCTTCACAAATCTATCCATCTCGTCTGGATCATGGTTTTCTTTCGAAGCTTTTGACTTGATAAGTTCCTCGATTTCTGATCCAAATTGACTGGTAATAAGCTCCATGAGTGCCGGTTCAAATGTAGTCTCAGGAACTACGTCCTTTGGCATGCCTACCGCAGCTCGCATAGACTCAATCATGGCTACGACTTTTGCATTTTCTTCCTTGGCAAGTTTTATACCATCTTCTACTACGCGCTCGTTGAGTAGTTGTGCCTTGGTCTCGATCATATTCACTCGATTGTCGACTGAGGTGACTACAAGATCGAGCTGAGAAGTAGTCTGGGCATCCATCGTTGGATGAGCGATGAGCGTGTTCCCCGCATAGCCGATACGAGAAGTAGCAGTGGGTCCAGCCCAGGGCGCACTCGAGAGGTGTAAGGCTGCAGATACTGCATTTGCAGCGAGTATGTCTGCGCTGGTCACCGCATCTACTGACAAAAGCATGACTACTACTTGTACTTCCTTGCGATACGATTTGGGGAAAAGTGGTCTGATTGATCTGTCAATGACTCGTCCTTTGAGAATAGCTTCGTCTGTTGGCTTGCCTTCACGCTTCACCCAACGTGAACCTTTGATGATACCTCCAGCATACAGCTTTTCGACATACTCCACTGAAAGAGGAAAATAGTCGATGTCATCGCGAGTTTTACCTACGGTAACCACCGCCAAAAGCGTAGTATCGCCCCATTGAGCATAGACAGTCACGGTAGATTGTAACGCAAGCTTGCCCACTGAAAAAGTAAGTTTACTCCCACCAAATTCGATTGATTCTGAGTGTTTTGTAAGCATAGAAAATGAAAATTAACGAATAGATTGCTAACGTGTCGAATAACTAATAATGAGAAATACTACGTGAAAATCGATGTAGGACGTAAGTTTGGGGGAGTGAAGTAGTTTTTAGAAGTTGAACCATGTACCTATCTGGAACGAGAAATAGGTAAGTAAATAGTTCAACACAGACTCCTAAAAAAAACATTTTCACTCCAACGAGCATCCTACAATAATCATTTCTTCAAGTCAAGCTTCTTGATCAGTACTTGATATCTTTGATCGTCTAGTTTCTGGAGATATCCGATGATTCTGCGTCTCTTTGCGATGACCTTGAGCAAACCTCGACGTGAATGATTATCTTTTTTGTTCTCAGTCAAGTGCTCAGAAAGCTTCTGGATCTTTTGTGAAAGGAGGGCGATCTGCACCTCAGGTGAACCGGTATCGCCCTTGTGTTGGGCATACCCTTCAATAATATGTTGTTTTTCTTCAGGGAGAATGATCATAGATAGTGGTGATTATACATCATGGGTATAGTGATTTCCACCAGTATTGCCAGGCTGACTGTCCATATCGAGGACATAATAAAAAATGTGACTATCCGACATCAGACCCAGTCAATCTGCTACAATGCGCTCCTAAGATCACTTACTTGATATCACTATGTCTGCGCATACTCATCATCACCATCGACCAGTCAGCAACAGCTCAAATCATACTCCGCTGAGCCCTAAGCTGCGCAAATGGTACAGGCATCCTAGATACATCATCGTATTTTTAGTGCTTTTTAGTCTGATTGCCTTTGGATTGACTGCTTACTATTTCTTTTTTAACTTAGTTTTGAAGGATCTCCCCGATCCCGATAGACTCCGTAATTTCCAATCAACACCACTTTCATCACATATATTTGATAGGAACGGTGAACTACTGTATGAGGTATATAGCGATGAAAACCGCACCCCAGTACGAATCAAGGAGCTACCACCCTTTGTGGGTCAAGCAGCGGTGGCTATCGAAGACAAGGACTTTTACACTCACTCGGGCGTATCACTCTTCTCAGGGATCCTCCGTGCTGTCAAAGAAAACATTTTAAATCGATCTGGACTGCAAGGAGGATCTACACTGACCCAGCAACTCGTCAAACTGGCACTTTTGTCACCAGAACGTACCTGGAAACGAAAAGCAAAGGAGATCGTGTTGGCAATCTCAGTAGAAAAGAAATACAAAAAAGACGAGATTCTCGAGATGTATCTCAATCAGATTCCGTATGGTGGGTCAATATATGGTATCGAAGAGGCGGCAAACGCGTACTTTAACAAAAAAGCAAAGGATTTGTCTATCGCTGAAGCTGCGCTTCTCGCGGGACTTCCCCAGCTGCCAAGCAAATATAATCCATTTGTCAATCCTGATGCGGCTGTAGCCAGACGCAATGAGGTCCTCGAGAAAATGCTCGAACAAAAATACATCACAAAAGCACAGTATACGGAGGCACGTGCAACTACCTTGGTGACCAATCCACCATTTGTGAATATCAAAGCGCCACATTTTGTCTTTTATGTCAAATCGCTTTTGGAGCAGGAGTTTGGTTCTGAAGTGGTGGGTACAGCTGGTCTCAATATATACACGTCTCTCGACATGGCTACCCAAAATACTGCTCAGGAAATAGTCCAGGAAGAACTAGAAAAGGTGAGATACCTTGACGTTGGCAATGCTGCTGCACTGATCACTCGTCCGGTCACGGGTGAGATACTGGCTATGGTCGGATCGTATGATTATTTTGCTTCGCCATCAGGGAGTTTCAATGTCACCACAGCTCTGAGACAGCCCGGGTCATCTATAAAGCCTATCAACTACGCAATTGCTTTGGATCGAGGACTGGTCACACCTGCGAGTGTGCTTCTCGACGTGCCCACCTGTTTCAAATCTCCAGGAAAACCGTATTGTCCTCAAAACTATGATGTGACATTTCGGGGACCTATGAAAATCAGATATGCACTCGCCAACTCAAACAATGTCATTGCAGTAAAAGTATTGGCGCTCAATACCGTTGATTCATTTATCGCCTCATCGTCAGGTTTTTTGATTGACTCCTTCCAAGTTGATCCGAGTAGATATGGTTTGTCACTCACTCTCGGTGGGGGTGAAATGAGAATGACTGAGCTTGCCCAGGCATACTCTACTTTCCCCAATCGAGGGAAGCCACGAAAACTCCAATCGATACTCAAGATCACAGATTCTACCGGTAAAGTACTCTACAAGTTCCAAGATCCCAACTTTGTTGAAAATATTCATGACCCGATTGAGATGCCCAACTATCTCGCTATGGGTGGTAAGCGGGTTATATCTGAGGAAGCATCATTCTTGGTTTCACATATATTGTATGACAACAATGCGCGCAAAGATGCATTTGGCCCCAGTTCACAACTCAATATCAAGGGAAATGTGCCTGTTTCAGTCAAGACAGGTACGACAGACGCAAAGAAAGACAACTGGACGATCGGATACACGCCCAACTTCATGGTGACTGTGTGGGTAGGTAACAATGACAATACACCCATGAATCAGCTTCTTGCCTCTGGTGTCACCGGTGCAGCGCCGATATGGAACGGTATCATGACCAAGATATTGGAAGGACAACCTATTTTGTATCCAGTCAAACCAGAGGGGGTGGTTGGCAGGCGAGTATGTAAGGATGGTCGACTTGAAGGTGCTGATGGTGGCGCGTGTGGAGACACAGAATATGAATATTTCAAAGTTGGTACCGAAAATGTGCGTACCGCACGTGTGTCAACAGGCAAAGTGTGGGTCAATAAAGATACTGACAAACAAGCAAAAGCAGGTGATGAAAATACTGAAGAGCGCGAAAAAACAGTCATGAAAGATCTGTTTTCCGACGGTTGTTTGGACTGTGCAAAGTAGCTACATCGATGACTCACATACTATATGAATATCGCCCTTTTCTACGGCTCGCTGACTGGCAACACCATGCTCATATCTGAGCATCTTGCTACGTATCTTCAATCTCGTGGACACGCGGTTCATCTTTTGGATCAATCACTTGTCGTCCCCGTAGAGTTAGCTACATATGACCTAGTGATATTTGGAGCGTCGACCTGGGGTGAAGGTGATGCAAATCCTACGACAGATTCATTCATACTCAGTCTGAGTGCAGATGTGACCAATCTGTCAGGTGTCAAATATCTAGTATTCGGATTGGGCGATCGGAGCTATGACAATTTTTGTGGAGTGGTGGATAGACTCGAGCAAATGCTCGAAAGTAAACATGCAACCAGAAAGTCTGAATCCTTACGGCTGGAGGGGTTTCCAGATGAAGCTATGCAAGCTGCGATAGAGTCATGGATCAACAGGAGCATCTAAAACTGATTACCAAAGACGGGTACAGTCATCGATATTCCAATCACCCACTTGAGTACGTACTATGTGATAGGCAAAGGCTGTCTGACCTATGTCATGGGCAAGGTCTTCTGCGAGTACACGCATGTAAGTACCGCCTTGATCGCATGCAACGCTGATTGTAGCCATGGGGTACATCTGGCTCAGATCATCAATCATGGCCCATGACTCTTGAATTTCAGCTTGACGGAAATCACCTGACACATGAGATATTCTATTGGAGATGTTTGCAATCATTTCTTCTATCTTGATCGTTGATAGTGAAATCAGACTGATATCTGATACACGTACAGTATGTGTGGGAATCTTCGATTCTTTGAGACCACCATGCCGTGCCCAGTAAAATAGTGGTTTACCGTCAACTCTGCGAGATGAGTAGGTGGGATATCGCTGCTCATACGTGCCAATGTACGTATTTAGAATGCCTACCAGCTGCGAACGATCAACTGTTGCTGGTGCAGTAACTTTTGGGATTCCCATCCCATCTCCCGTATCGGTACTGATACCGAAAACACAGCTGACTTCATAGTGTTTACTTTGGTGCTCATAGGATCGTCTTTGCTTATTTTCATCACCGACGAGCAGAAGCAAGACACCCTCAGCCATCGGATCGAGACGCCCTGCATAGCTCACTGGTATATCAGAAGAAATATTGAAGCGTTCTCTATAGACTCGAACACATTCGAGAGGAGTTTTGGAGGGGGGTTTGTAGACAGCTAGTGGCATGAGTATGTGTCAGCTCGACATGAGAGAGGCGAATCTATGCTGCTTCCAGTCTGCTAGTGACATACCCGACATATCTTTGTCACTCATCGATGCTGTCTGAATCATTGCTCTGACTTTCTTCTCGAGATCTGTCGAGAGTTGGGACCAGTTTATATCGGGTGCTTTTGGTCTGATTGATATCTCTCCGGATCCATTCCAATATCCTGTCTGAAAATACTGCACACGACTTGGTTCTAGGATAAACAGTCCATGGGCAAACCCAAACGGTACCCATACCATATCTTCATGTGGCGAAGAGCTGTCTGCTATGAGCTCTACTGCACTTGCAACACCAAAAGTTGGAGAAAGGGGCCGAATATCTACAGCCACATCGATGATATGTCCATCAATCAATCGTACAAGTTTGCTGAGGTTTGGATTGACTTGAGTATGTAGGCCACGGATTACTTTGCTTTTTGAAAGGCTTTCGTTTGCTTGCATAAATCGAGTAGTTGGGGGCAATTCAAGCTCTGGACTGCCAAGGATCGCATCATCGCGGTAGACCTCGGTGAAATAGCCTCGATCATCAACGAATCGAGCATTTCTAATGACTTTCACATCGGGCACTTGAAGTGACGAGATTGATTGGATTTTCATGTTCTTATCGATCAGTATAACAATCTGCACAAACAGTTGTTGCAGAAATATTTTGCAATATTCCTCTCGGGTATTGTGCTCACAACCGGTGCCGCCGGGGAGAATCGAACTCCCGACCCAACGCTTATGAAACGTTTGCTCTACCACTGAGCTACCGCGGCTGATGCGTACGTAAAAATATCGGTGCTATCTCACCCAAAAACATCATTTTTTGAGTACAATACATTATAACATGAGCGCTCACATACTCTCGATCAATATGGTGTCTTTCAACACCAGTGGTTTGACTGTTCAAGCGATACGCAGTCTGGATCGTAGCTTGCGCAAATCGTGGATCTCACCAAATACTTTTGAGGATGTTGAGCTGATTCTCATTGACAATGCATCGCGTGACGGAACAGTAGCAGCAGTCCAAAAAATCACCTCAGAACTATGCTTTCCGATCACGATCATTTCACTCGACGAAAATATTGGCTTTGGTCGTGGACACAATCTAGCAGCCTCAAAGTCCAGTGGAGAATATCTGCTTCTCCTCAACACAGATACTATCGCACTTCAAGATGCGGTTTCAAAACTCTTTACCCAATATCTCCAGTACAACCCTCCAAACACGTTCCAAACAACACTCGCTCCAACGAACAAAGGTCACCGGATGCACTTTGTAGGACCAAAGCTACTGAATGAAGATCTTTCTCCCCAGTCCTCATGCGGTCCATACTACAGCCTGAGTGTCATCTTTGCTGCTCTATACCTCAAAGGTGATTACTGGGGACTGACACGCTCATCCCCAAAAACATCTATGCAAGTCGACTGGGTTTCTGGAGCTGCAATCATGTGCAAAAAGGAGTATTTTATGGAGCTTGGAGGTTTTGATGAGGGTATCTTCATGTACATGGAGGAGATAGAACTACTCCGCCGGGCAAAGAAAAAAGGCATGACTACCTGGTTCTATCCAGATGCACAGTGGGTACATATAGGTTCTGCGTCTAGTGACAAGACCTACCCTATTGTCCAAGTCTATCGAGGCTTTACCTATCTCTATGGGAAGCATCATAGCAAGCTAGAGCGATCTTTGGTACAATACTTACTCAAAATCAAAGCATATGCGATGATCGGTCTGGGGAGAGTCATACACAGACCCAAACTCACCGAAACATATACTAAAGCACTTGAGACTATTACTACCTGAAAACTACCTATGCCCAAAATCATCACCTATCTAGATCGTCATGCGCTTCGCATCTTGACGGTACTATTTCTGATCATCATTCCGTTGTATCCAAAGTTTCCCTTTGTGAGTATAAACAACACGCATATTTCAATCAGACTCGAAGACTTTTATGTGGGGATCATGGCACTCGTATTTGGTATACAAGTACTCCGAAAAAAGGTGTCATTTGATAGGTTTTATCTCAAATATATTTTGATTTTCTGGGCAGTATGTATAGCCTCATTTCTGTTCAACACATTTATCACCAAAAAAATTGTTTTCCCCAATCAAGGACTACTTCACACGCTTCGTCGCATCGAGTACATGATTCCTTTTTTTGTAGCCTACGCAGCCTTTTTCACTGAGCATGCTCAGGCGGTCGGAAAAAATACCATCAGGCAGCTTGACCGGTATGTGTACCTAGTCCTGGTGGTTGTACTCATCGTGTGTCTCTATGCTCTCGGTCAGAAATCATCGGAACTATTTCAGCCTGTTCGTGACATTTTTCAGTCAATATATGAAACAAATACTGGACTTATGTCGAGCATTGCATACTTCTTTTTCCGATTCTTCGATTTTCCTGCCGTGCAAACGATGAATGCAGAGTTTGCTAAAGGTGAACTCCTCATCCTGACACCATTTGCTCGAGTTTCCTCAACATTTGCTGGACACTATGACCTTGCAGCATACTTGGTTTTTTTCATTCCTGTACTTGCAGCTTATATCATACGTGGCAATCACCGGGTGAGAAGCATCATCACCTACGTTTTAGCGATCTTGACTCTCATTTTTACCGCCTCACGGATATCTTTTGGTGCTTTCATCGCATCAATTGTGATTTTTGGTGTGTATACGCGTAAATGGAAACTGCTTATATTCACTATGCTCCTTACGGGTATCCTCATGTATACCAATAGCGATATGACACAGAGATTCAGAGATATGTTTCAACAGCGACAAGTGTTTGAGAATACACGTACCGGAGAGGAGATCATCAATCAGGATGAGAACCAACAGTCGCTCCCTGCTGGCTCACAGTTTATCAGAACTGGTAAAGGTACGAGTATCAGCGCTAATAAAAAGGCACTTGATGACTATAAACAAGAGCTAGTCCGCAAAGAGATAGATGAAGCACGCAAAAGCGGAAGAGTCCTCACTCAAGAAGAAGCGTACGACCTCGTAGCCAAAAAGTATTTTTCTGACTTTAAAGACGTTGTGGTCAAAAACGTGGTCGCCGGTGACACATCGCTTGCAACACGCACACAGATAGAGTGGCCAAGAGCGTGGAATGCTTTCCTGAGCAATCCGTTACTGGGGACGGGACCGAGCTCTATCACGGAGAGTACCGATGGTGACTATTTCCGCTGGCTCGGGGAGACTGGATTGTTAGGTGCTGGTCTGTTCATGTTCATTATTGGTACTATTTTCTTGAAGATATACAACTATTCTATGAGATTGAAATCACCTGATAAATATCTGTATATAGGACTCTGTGCGGGTATGATAGCCCTCGCAATCAACGCGATGTTGATCGACGTCTT
This sequence comes from uncultured Gammaproteobacteria bacterium, assembly GCA_964550105.1. GTDB lineage: Bacteria > Patescibacteriota > Microgenomatia > UBA1406 > GWC2-37-13 > JAGOLU01. The sequence goes on along the minus strand of CAZJWN010000019.1, from coordinate 602 downwards.
TGAGGCATCCAAGGTAGCTTTCACTTTTTGGACAGTGACAGGGCTGGTAATTGCAGCTATTGACAGAGATTCCCGTCTTGTCTAAATCACACATCCTCTTGATCGAGACTGTACACAGGCAACAGACGATAGTTAAAACCACTATACTCAACCTATGATCAAATTCATTCATGCATATTGGATAGTCATGCTGCTTATATGCGTCTGTGTTGTATTTAGAATCTATAAGATCGACACACCATTGATCGAGTATCACAGCTGGCGTCAAGCTGATACCGCGGCTGTTGCGCGCAACTACACGAGAAATGGTATCAATCTACTTAACCCTCGTTATGATGATCTGTCGCCTCTACAGTCTGGTATAGCAAATCCAGAGGGTTACCGGATGGTGGAGTTCCCTATCTATAACGCAGTGATTGCCTTTTCTCATCAAATCGTCCCGTTATTTTCCATAGTCGAGTGGGGTCGTATCTGGAGCATTGTATCATCGTGTATCATCATCTGGTGCTTATTCTACTTGACAAAGCAAGCATCGAACCTGGGTGCAGCTATCTTGGCTTCAGGTGTGTTTGCTACATTCCCATTTTTCGTATTTTATACTC
>CAZJWN010000018.1:10471-13217 GCA_964550105.1 uncultured Gammaproteobacteria bacterium | reverse complement strand
ACGATTGAGAAGTTTTGACGAAGTGCATACCAGACCTCTTGAGAGCCTTGTATAGTGCCGTGGTTGCTGATTTATACACTACAGCTAGTGTCGTCCCCTTCATACAGGTGCATTCTGACAGATTTCGAAAAGAATGCAAGGACCATGTGCTTTAGTTATTGCATGTATTATTCGGAGGCAATCAAGATATATCCTATCAAAGCACTGATGCAGCAATGCAAGAGGTGTTATCAAAAAACTATAGCTCGCTCACATCGACCAGTTTTGATTCTTTCTCCCCTCTTCTTTTCATCTCTACCTGGTCCCCTGATTTTTTTCCGACAACGAGTCGCACTGGGCAGCCGATGAGGTCTGCATCAGTAAACTTCTCCCCTGCTCGTGCATCTCGATCATCAAAAAGCACTTCATCACCATATTTTTCACTCAAGACCTGATAGACGTGATGGACCTTAGACCTGATGACGTCGTCTTGCATATCGAGTCCAATCAAGTGGAACTTGTACGGTGCCACTGTCTCCGGCCAGACGATACCACGATCATCATGATGTGCCTCGATGATGGTCGCGAGTGTGCGGCCAACGCCGATCCCATAACAGCCCATGTAATATGGTACTTTTTCTCCCTTTTCACTCACGTACTCAGCACCTTTCATCAGTGACGAATAGTGTCGTCCAAGTTGGAATATATTTCCGACCTCGATGCCCTTTTTCTGATGGAGTACTTTGCCATCAACTGTTTTATCCCCATCTTTGGCGAGGGCAATATCGGCGATGATGTCGCACGTGAAGTCGCGCCCATGATTCACATTGCGACTGTCAGTCAAGTCTTCCTTTTGTCCCCCAATGAGGTTTCGTGCTTCGTTCAAAACGATATCGCCCACGTAGAGTATGGACTTTTCGTTACCCCTCCCCCCACTGCGTGGTCCCCCCTCCCCGAGGAGGGATGTGATGGTGTGTCCCCAAGAGTGAACATATCCTGTCTTGGTCCCCATCGCCTCAAGATCCTCTGGAGTCGCATCCTCGAGCTGACCGACGGCCTTGATCGCTTGCTCAAGTTTTGTTTTGTTCACTTCCAAATCACCGGTTGTAACTGCGATGACTATTTGGCCCGTCACTCGGTGTTTGTACACTACATTTTTCAAAAAGTGCTTTGATGAGAGTTTGTAATACTTTTCATTTTGCTCCATCGTCTGTACCCAGGTAGGCTGATCGATGATCTCGAAAGGCTTCATCTCCTCGCCAGCATTGGCTGCATCACGGGCAAAGGACGCCACGTCTTCATGTGCTACATAGCTTCCGTCATCGGTCGTGAAAAATACACTTTCACCAACCTGACTTTCGACCACATACTCATGACAATACTCGCCACCGATATAGCCATTGTCAGCAGCGACGCGATAGGTCTTCAAACCAAGCCGCTCAAAGATTATGGTATATGCATCGCTATATTTGGTGTATGTTGTCTGAAATTTCGTCTCATCGACATCGAAGCTGTATGCATCCTTCATGATAAACTCACGCACTCTCAGTAGTCCACCCCGAGCGCGCATCTCATCTCGAAACTTGGTAGAAAACTGATAAAGATCGATAGGTAAATCACGATAACTCACGTTGAACTTTCGAATCACATCAACGAACATCTCTTCGGCGGTGCCTCCGAGTGCAAACCCAGCACCGCGACGATCCTTGACTTTCATGAGTTCAAATCCTGCCGTGTTGGTCCTATTTGTCTCTTGCCAGAGCTCGAGTGGATGCAATATCGGTGAGATCATCTCCTGAGCGCCCAGAGCATCCATCTCCTCCTTTATCACCTTCATGATTTTTTGCATGACACGCCAGCCAAGAGGAAGAAAGAAAAATCTCCCGGCCGCTGATTCGCGTATGAATCCTCCTTGAATCAGAAATTTCGTCGAAATATTGCTCTCATCAGCTACTGTTTTGCTTGTTTTGCCAAAGAGTTTTGAGTAAAGCATGGGTATTTAGTTGACAGTTGATAATGGATAATTGAAAATTGACGAATGGGATTGTGAATACTCATCAGATAGTTACCCCAGCGGGCTCAGGATCGCTATCGATCCAGATAGTACTGATCATTGTATCAGTATAGGACTCATCTCGATGATATGAAGGATACAGTGCGGGAGAGCATGAGGTGCAGTCTGATGATTGGTGGATATTCGCCTCTTTTACTCCATGCGTTGTCAGCTGGATATGTGCACAGGTTGCCAGATCAAGATACTGATCAGCGCCATCGTGTCTGAATATCTCAGGATGTGCCGGAAATTTGTGCTTGAATATCTGGGACCGCTCTCCGTATATCTCATAGCAACATGAGCGAACTGAGGGGCCCATGTGTACCTCTAGGTCAGCACTATCTGCGCCGTATTCGACCATATGGTTCATCGTGTTTATGATGATATCATCACGGACGCCTTTCCAGCCTGCATGAATCGCAGCGGTGACTTGATGGACTGGATCATATATCAGTATCGGGAGACAGTCGGAGGTTTTGACGCAGAGTGCAAGATGCGACTGTGTGGTCACCATGGCATCGGCAGTGACAGGGTGGTCCGCATCAGATACAAAACGGACATGATTGGTGTGTTTTTGGTGCATGAAACATGCGGATACATCAGCAGGGAGTCTGAGAAGTTTTTGGTGTGAGAAAAAGTGATACCGGATCATAAGACACATAAAATGCCTCTATTGTGAAGCCCCGCATTTGGCGGAGGGTACCACTTCACTTT
>CAZJWN010000018.1:0-10371 GCA_964550105.1 uncultured Gammaproteobacteria bacterium | reverse complement strand
ATCCCGTCCGCCAGCTGGCGGATTCATCGGGATGACATGAGCAAAGCTCACCTCATCTTTTCCCGCGGTTTGTTCTAATCTTGTCATACCGATCCCACCTGTCCCGCATCTGCGGGGATCCAGGATACAGAAGGACAAGATATTGAACTTGTCTGGTTGGGACCAGACAACATATTATATATATGAAGAACCTAAAAAGAAGGAGATGTTTACGGTAGTTAGATGTCCAATTCCTGAGTATTTATGGAAAGATCACTTTTTGCGGTGCAAGCGATCGAGTACTCTTCCGAGGGTTTCCATGGGACCAGATGAGTAGGTATCTATGACAAGGTCGAAGTTTTTGGGATCAAGAAATCCATAGTCACCATACATCCGTGTCCACTTGGTGAGGTTGGTAGCCTCCCGACTCTTGAGATGATCTTTGGCCTTTTCGACAGTACAGTTGTCGCGGTTGGCGATCCGATCGACGATCACATCGGGATGACTGCAGATGAGAAGAACTTTGAGGACGCCAGCGATATCACGAGCATTGTATCCAGCGAGCCATGCCTCAATCACATGATGTGTCGTCGTTTGCAATATCTCGCGCATCTTGCCATCGATCTGTCTATCTGTCTCATCACTATAGTCTTGGGCGGTGTGATGGTGTTTATCACTCACTATTTTTTCATCGTAGAAGTGCGGCGCAAAGGTGTGAGCAAACTCACTCCCAGAGAAAAATGTCCACCCAAGTGGCTGAAGATGTGGCTTGAGATTGCGGGCCAACGTACCCTTGCCTGAACAAACTCCGCCGGAGATGGTGATATGAGAGTAATTGATAATTGAAAATTAACAATTGATAATTGAGAACGAGCAAAAAACAGTTAGCGGAATAGATTCAGGACATCTTTGAACGTGATAACGATGCTGAGTGCGATCAAGAAAACAAATCCGCCGATATTGATATATGACTCAAACTTCTTATTGATCTTGCGTCCGGTGATCATCTCGGGGATAAGGAGAGCAACGCGGCCACCATCGAGTGCAGGGATGGGCAAAATATTCATAAATGCGAGGGAGAGACTGATGAGTGCAGTCAGACTCAGTAGATTTCTGATCGTATCACTCCCAGAGCGGTTGACTGTATCACCTACAACGCGAGCTATCGCAACAGGTCCACCCATCGCTTCGCCTGCAATCCGTGGATCACCGGCTTTGATAGAGGCGGCAAATATCGTCCGCTGGATCTGAAAGTTGTAGCTCATGAGGTTGTAGGCATGCATGGGGCCAGACAAGATTTTGTTTGTCAAAGTCTGTGAATAGTCAAACGAAACAAACTTCATGAGCTGGACCCCAATCAACGCTCGCTTTTCTTTTGCGTCGTACTCTGGTGTGACTACAATCCGTGACAGTTCTGGATTGAGCATACTTTTTTGGAGCTCTATCTCTACTGGTTTGCCACCATTTTGTTTTACCATCTCGATGAGATCTGTTGTTTTTGATATTTTTTTCCAGCCTGTTTCTGGATCACAGACATCTCCGTTCGGGCATGCGACTACTGGCCGAATACTACGGATGAGTGACTCAGCGGGGATGCCGGCTTTGGCTGCTGGAGATCCAGGTCGTACGGCGACCGCTCCCACTGACTCTATCTGTTGACCGAAGCGAAATGACACATCATCCAGAAGAGGGAGACGATCAGACACAAATCCGCGGGTACCGAGCAGTGCATAATAGATCACTATCGCGAGCAAGATATTCATGATCACACCTGCGACCATGATGAGTAGTCTCGCCCACACCGAGGCAGATCCGAGGGAAAGTTTCTTGTACATTGGATTTATACTGCCTCCTTCACCTCCTGCTCCATCACCATAGAGCCTCACAAAACCACCCAGCGGCAACCAGTTCAAAGAGTAGATAGTTTTGGTAGGATCGGTGGCGGTCTGGGTACCTCGCAGTATGTGCCATTTATTATGTATTTTTTGTACTCCTATCGCACGTGGTGGCATGCCGATACCAAACTCCTCGACGAGGACCCCATTTCTTCTAGCTGCGAGAAAGTGTCCAAGCTCATGGATAAAAACTACTACCATCAAAATGAGGATAAAAGTGAGAATGGAGAGAAAAATCATATAAATAAATTCCAAAATTCAAATCTCTAATTCAAAATACCAAACACTTTGACTAGCGACAAAGGATGATTGTTCTGACCCGTGTCACTTCGAGCTTGTCGAGAAGTCTCGACAGTTCAGCTCTAATCGTATAGAAGCTTTTTTGCTTCATCTAACTCGCTACCGCTCAGACAGAGATTCAGCAAAAAAGCTTCTATACGATCTCCCTACTTCTGTTTTACACCTTCCTCGATACTCATTTTCAATTATTAATTGTTAATTAATAATTTAGATCTTACACCGTCATGATTTCTTTTTCCTTGTTTGATTTGATGAGCTCAATTTGCTCATTCATCTTTTTTGTTTCTTCATCTACTAGTTTTTCCTGTCGAAATTTATCGTCCTCAGAGATCTCTTTGGCTTCAAATGCATGTTTGATTTTCTTGCGCACGTCATCACGGTGTCCGCGAATAATATTTTTGTATTCCTCGACCATCGATGTAGCAAGTTTTACATATTTTTCGCGTTGTTCTTGTGAGAGTGGAGGGATTTTGATGAGGATCCGCCCTCCTTGATTCGAAGGAGTGATACCAAGCGGAGATTTTAAAATTGCTCGTTCGATATCCTGAACAGTCGATGGATCAAACGGAGCGACGACAAGCGTCGTGGGGCCATCATTGGTGATCGTCGCAAGCTCCATGAGCTTCATGTTCATGCTCCCACCGTAGGCCTCGACCACGACCGCCTCAAGTAAAGCGGGTGATGCATGGTTTGTCCGGATCGTCTTCAGCTCTTCTTTGAGACGCTCGGCTACCGCAGCAAGTTGTTTTTTGAGTTCGTTTATGGGATTCATATTCCTAGATTATACCGGATCATACATGGAGAAGATGGACATTCACGACTAAGAGCATAGTGATAGCTCAAACTCGATGATTCATCGTCCGATCTCCCAGCGCATGATGCGTGAGATTTTGGTATTTTCGCCAAACTTCAGCACTGCGTCTTTGAGCAATGCCCCGATAGTCTTGCTTGAGTCGCGGATATAATCTTGTTTGAGCAGTTCCTCTACTGACTCTGGATTCATCGTAGCTACTTGCATAGCTATCTCGGTCGCCAGGTGGCGAAACTCATCGTTGCCTGACACAAAGTCTGTCTCAGAGTTGAGCTCTACCATAGATGCTACTTTTTTATTATGATGTACATAGGTTGCGATGACGCCCTGTCCTGTCGCACGATCAGCTTTATCAGCTGCCTTTTTCTCGCCCCACTTGCTCAGTAGTTTTTTTGCTTTTTCAACATCATTGCCACCTTCTTCTAGTGCTTTTTTGCATACTGAAAACGACACGCCTGTTTCTTCACGGAGTTTTTTGAGCGTTTTGAGATCGAGGGCCATAGGAAATAATTTAAAATGTAAAATGAACAACGTAAAATTGGGAAAAGAAACTCATGACATAGTCACGTTGCCAATGTATTTTACACGAAATCAGGAAAAAGAGGTGGGTTGATCGTAAAAACTCTATCAAAAATAACAGAAGAAGTTATTTCGCAGCTTTTTTCTTTGCAGCTGCTTTTTTGGGAGCAGTTTTAGGTGCTGCAGCTTTTGCAGTCTGCTTCTCCTCGACTTTCACCGGTGACTTTGGAGGAGTCTCTTTTTTGACGGGAGCCTTGGCAGCTTTTGGAGCGACTGGTTTGACAGCAGGTTTCTCGACTACCGCAACAGCACCAGAAGTAGCAGGTGCGACTTTGGTCTCAGCTGGGGTCACGACCTTTGGTATGCGCTTGTAGACAGACAGAAGCTCGGTCAGCACAGCTTCCACAGCCTGTGGGGTATCATCGTTGATGACCACGGGGTAGGTGATTTCGTCAGGGTTGCAGTTTGTGTCAACGATAGCGACGGTCGGAATACTGATCTTTTTAGATTCAGTGACTGAATTTTTCTCCCTTTTTGTGTCAATGATCAGTATCAGATCGGGTGTTTTGTTCATGTTCGCTATGCCCGCATAGAGACGCTCAAGTTTTTTCATTTCTTTTTCGAGGGCAACTTGCTCGTGCTTGACGAACTTTGACCACTCACCAGCCATTTTTTGGTCTTTGAGTGTTTTGAGCTTCTTGACGTTCTTTGCGATAGTGTCGAAGTTGGTGAAAAGACCAGGGAGCCACTTGTTGGTGATGTAGTGAGCATTGACTTCTCCTGCCAGTTTGGCGGCAAACGGTGCTATGGTCTTTTTGGTTGCGCACACGAGGAGAGACATATCATCTGCGCCAGCTTTTTTCAAAAACGTTTTTGCGGTATCGATCTGACCAACGGTCTGCTCAAGGTCGATGATGGAGACTCCGTCGATGATCTGATAGACATACTTGCGTGCACGGGGATGGAGACGATTTTTACGGTGGCCAAGATGGGCCCCGAGCTCGAAGAGTTTTTTGGCACGCGAAAGAGTATCTGACATAGATGTTGGGGAAATTGTATCAGGAAAGAGCAGAAAAACAACTGTGAAACGCCCCGTTCTTTGGGTAGCTCCAAAAAAACATGATCGAGAGACGACACCACATTGCGGTACCAGAATACCTACCCGTAGGTTGATGTTTGGCTACTACAACTCAACTGTCTTTAGAAATTTTCTATAGTCCTCACCTACCTCAGGGTGCTCGAGCGCAAGGGTAGTGACTGTCTTGAGATATTCGAGTTTGTTCCCTGTATCAAAATATCGCGCATTTTCGATCTCAACCGCGTAGATGGGGACACCTTCCTTTTTGAGGATATTGATCGCATCGGTGAGCCATAGCTCGCCCCCTTTGCCTGGCTCCAACTCCTTGAGAGCATGGAAAATCTCTGGCGGCAGGATATAGGCACCGTGTGTTGCGAGATTGCTGGGAGCCTTGTCAGGATCAGGTTTTTCGACGATTCTTTGTATTTGAAAGACGTTTCCGTCAACTGGGGTGACTTCTGCGATGCCATATCGGTTCAGGTCTTCTTTTTTGTTGATACGCACACCACTGATGATCACGCCACCGAACTTATCGTATGCGTCCATCATCTGCTTGAGTCGGCGAGGTCGAGCATCGATGAACTCATCCCCCCACAGCACCGCAAATGCTTCACCCTCTACGACACTTTCAGCAGATAGCACCGGTGTGCCATTGCCGTATGGACCCTTTTGACGGACGTAGATAAAGTTAGCCATATCGGCTACTTTTTGTGTAGCTTCGAGTAGTTTGTCTTTTTTACCCATCATCAGATTGTTTATAAGATCTTGACTCGGATTGTCAAAGTGATCCTCGATAGCACGTTTTTGTGAACCGGTGACGATGACGATGTCTTGAATACCACTTTCGACCGCTTCCTCGACGACGTATTGGATCACAGGCTTATCGACGATCGGCAGCATCTCCTTGGGCATTGCTTTGGTTTGGGGCAGAAATCGAGTGCCGAAGCCTGCCGCAGGGATGACTGCTTTGGTGATTTTTTTGGCCATAAGTGTGATGTATTAATTAATCACTATGAAGATAGTATAGCAAAACGAATTATTCGACGTTTAGATTGAGGGTGGCCGGAAAACGGGTACCATCCACTGCGAAGCCCAACTCATCGAGGCCTTTGACACGTCCTGACAATACAAATGAGGCGTGTCCATTTTCGTCTGTTTCAGCCGTCATCACACTGGGCGCATTTTTGGTCAGGAGCGTGACCTGCTTCCCACGTACGGGATGATCCTCATCCGAAGTCAAAAAAACATCTACCTTGCACTTCTCGCCACCCACAGTGATATTGAGAGGATAAGCAAGCAGGAGAGATTTCTCACGAGATGCGACTGTATTTGCGGCCTGAGTGTATCGGGCCAGCGGCCCACGATATGCGAAATAAGCGAGCGCAGCAGTCGCAGCAAATATCACCAAGATGCTCAATATAGCGAAGCGGTTATCCATGTACTATAGTCTACACCCACGAGTCTTCTCTTTGCAAGCAAACGGAGTGTTGCATATAAAACATGAACTATGAACCATAAAATATGAACCATAAACCATAAACCATGAAATATTGTGGGTCTAGGTGAGTTTCTTGACCACCTTGAGGATCTGAGAGTGCACGACAGGGATCGAAAGTAGCCGACCACCGCGATCGACACAATCGATCCGCTTCCAGTGGGGATACCGCTTACAAAGTCGCATAAACATCTGACGCGTTTCGATCTGATGCTTGAGATTGTTTTCGTTGATGTCCTTTTTCATTTTTTTTCCGAGATACGAACGGGCAGATTTTTTGAGTACGAGACGACTGCTGATCTGGGCCGGCACATCAAGATAGATGACCATGTCTTCTTTTGGTATTTTGTGTACTTTATATTCGAGTGTGTAGAGCCATTCAAGAAATTTCTTCTGAGCAGATGCGCCAGCGATGCGGGATGTTTGATGACCCATGCTCGCTGAGGTATAGCGATTTGAGACTATCCATCCTCCTTGACTCAGGAAGTCTTCCATCTCGGTTTTGAGTGATGCCCGATCAAGTGCATATGCCAAGGATATGAGATACGGCGAAACTACATCAGCATTCCCAAATTCGCCTCTCAAAAATCTCGACACCACATCGCCATGAAAAGAGCTGGTGTATCGAGGAAAATCATACATTCTGACGGTATGTCCCTGTGATTTCAGGTCATCGACGAGAAGCTGTGCCTGGGTACCTTTGCCTGATCCATCTCCCCCATCGATGACGATGAATTTACCTTTGCGTGTGGATGATTTCTTGAAAAACTCAATGAATTCTTTGATGATGTAGTTCAATCTTTCTACACGATAGTATGTTTTGAAAAGGTTGTCGGACGGATTCCCCAAAAGCATTGGTGACAGTTTTCTATCTGACCCTTCCTCCAAAAGTGCAAGCACTTTTTTGCCCTGTGTCAGCGCATACACGATCTCGCCTCCGACACCAACGGAAGCATGTGTAACCTCTGCACACACGCAATCACTCGCGTCAATCAGTGCTTTTTGACGTTTGAATATAGCTGCATCGGTATGCTTTTTTTGATCTTTGAGCAAGGTACGTGAGTCGGGGATGTGTTCACCTGAGGTGATTGTGACACGATATTTTTTCAAAGAAGCGATGATGCGTGCGTATTTTGCCTTTATCTCAGGTGCTACGTTGGTAGATGCGGTGAAGTAAACTTTCATAGAGACACAACAGCGCTCATTGTAAATAGATAGACGCAGAGCACAAGAGGACAAAATAGGTCAACCCGATGCAGGATAATAAGTCATAAGGTTATCAAGTCATCAGGTTGTAAAGTGGCATGCGGGGACTCAAATAGGCACGATTTATGTTTCATGGTCCACATTTCAAGTTTCATGGCACATGTTTCATGGTCTATGGTTCATATTTCATATTCCACTGCTTACAGCTTGACCATGTCTCCCGGCTTGAGACTATTAGAAAGTAGCTTTTGGGCAACTGCAGTCTCGATTTCTTCGCTCAGCGCACGCGTCAGATCACGGACTCCATATGCCGGGTTGAAGTGCTTGGTGATGATAGACTGCAGTGTCTCATCTGAAACTTCTAGATGTATCTCGTGGAGTGAAAGTATGTTTTTTGCAATCTGCGTGAGCATCACTCTGCCGATGCGCATCGCTTTCGATAAATCGATAGGATCGTATCCCACCACGCCATCAAAACGATTGAGAAACTCAGGACTGAACTGTCGGTGTTCGATCAAAAACTGCATCAACTCATCTTGACTAGGGACTACCGTATCCTGGGCATGTGCATGATAAAAGTCTACAGCACCTGCATTGGAGGTGGCGATGATGATGTGAGATTTGCAATCAACTCTATCTCCATTGCTATCTGTCAGATAACCCTCATCAAGAACCGTCAAAAAAATATTGATCAAGTCGCTCGATGCTTTTTCTATCTCATCCAGCAGCAGTACCCCATACGGCCTCTGTCTCAGTGCGGAAACCAAAAGGCCTGGCTCGCCGTCTGTTGTATTTCCAATCAACTTGGGTATATCACTCACTTGCTGATACTCAGACATGTCCAGACGAATCAGAGTATCCTCAGTATCAAAAAAATATTTTGCAAGAGCTTTGGCTGTTTCTGTTTTTCCCACACCTGTGGGACCGAGCAATAGAAATGTGGCGAGTGGCTTGTTGCGCTTGCCGAGCATCACAAAAGCCCTTTGTATCGCATCTGCAATCTGCTTGGTAGCTTTCTCTTGACCTATGATCTGGTGATCAAGTGCCTCACCCACTCCGAGGAGTTTTTGTTTGAAGAGTGCGTCAAGTGCTGTGGGGACATGTATTTTCTGACTCAGCACCTGATCGATGGTATCGGGTAACACACGTTGATCGGCAGATTTGCTGTTGCTCACAAACACACATGCGTCGTCCAGTAGCTGTAGTGCTTTTTCAGGAAAAGGAATAGTAGTGACAAAGTAAGCGGATTGTTTGATTGTCTGCACAAGCGTCTCGTAGGGTATGGTGACGTGATATCTACTCTCATACCGATTATGATGATTCATGAGGATCGCTAGGGCGACCTCAGGGGAAATCTCGGGCAGGTTGATGACAGTCAGATGCCGGGCGAGAGAAGATCGTACCCTGATATAGCGCTCATAGGCTTGTGGAGTAGTAGTACAGATGACCTGTACTGAAGGTTGGGCAAGATATTTTTCAAGCGGGATAGAAAGGTCGACTCGCGACTCGCTACTACTGAGATACCGATCAATATTGCTGATGACGATGATGATATTCCCCGCCTCATGTGCCTCTTTGAGCAGCGTACTCAGTATCTCCTCACGCATTTTCTGGTCAGTATGCTGTGCGAGAACTTTTTCTAGATTGAGCTCGACGAGACGCTTGAAGGCGAGCAAAGGATTACCACGTCCTATATATATGCGATAGGCGAGTGACTCGATCAGCGTTGTTTTCCCGATGCCTGGCATGCCAGTCAGGAGTAGGTTCGCATCTACTGATTTACACAGTACATCCTCTATCTCCTTCAACTCACTTTCACGACCGATCGTCATAGGTCTGGCATGATGATGACTTGCATCGGTAGAAAGATCGGTACTATAAAGATCTAGCATAGGTGTGTATCCCTGCGCCCAATCTCGAGCGAGTGGTGGTGTACTCATCAGCGCCTTGAGCTCCCACCAGCGACGATCACTTTCCAGTCGAGTAGCGATCGAGTCGTACCAGTTTTCCACAATGCGCTGATTTTTCGCATCGAATGTGTGCGCAAGTACGAAGTCTGACTTTGATGCGCGACGTACTTCCTCAGGTGGTGCCTTGATCAGCGACATCAGATACCATACGGGGACATAGAAAACGAAAAATAAAAGCGTCACGATCAAAGTGACCGGTATATATAAGAGTAAAACCAAGAGGTAGCAAAGTAAAACACCGATTCGCATCGTACACCCTATCATCCGAGATATCGCACTAAACATCATGTCCTCGCCCCACTCTGAAAACGAAAAGCCTACCCGTTTCGTTTTGGGTGCGATCCGCTTCCAAGGTGCAAATAACGTGCGTACCATCACATCGACGGAGAAGAAGTACGGCAAGAAGACAAAGATATTGAAAACCGCCTGGCCATAGTCAGTGATGAGGGAATACATATATCTTCCATCATACACAACGTGTGGGCTGGATTGCAATCTGCTTCATACACATTGTGCTCTCAGTCCTTGGTATATATAGATTTTTCACTTACCATATAGCTTAGGAAAGATAACTCAAAAAAATCTACATACACCGTCTCGCATATTTTTATATTTTTTTTGCTCCTTGTTCTGTGTTTTACGCTCTACGTTATAAGTTATACACTCTTTACCCATACGCTCTACGCTATTACACTGTGCGTTGTACATCAGCTCTACACATTTCCCTCTTGCATTCACACTTTGGTTCCTGCTATATTTAGAAAATACTATGAAAAAACCTCCAGCCACATCCAATACATCTCTGTTTTCTTTTGATTTGACTCACAGTCGCTTTTTTCACTGGTACAAAACTCACCTCAAGGCCTTCACTCTCACCGACACGCTCGTGGCCACCGGTATCTTTCTCATCTTGACCTCGACTGTCATCGTAGCTATCAACCCACTCCGGATATTCGTTGATTCTCGCAATGCGAAGCGAATCAATGAGCTGAAAACAGTGAGAGATGCATTGGTGCAATACACTACAAAGCAGTTGTCCGGTAATGCTGCTACTCTTGGAGTGTCTATCCCCTCCTGTACAGACAACCCAGGTACTGAGATCGGTACTGATGCAGGTA
>CAZJWN010000017.1:0-13767 GCA_964550105.1 uncultured Gammaproteobacteria bacterium | reverse complement strand
AATATATCCTATAGCCGCTTTAGCTCAGCTGGTAGAGCAACTATTTTGTAAATAGTAGGTCGTCAGTTCAAATCTGACAAGCGGCTCACAAGGTCCCATAGCTCAATTGGATAGAGCAACTCCCTTCTAAGGAGTAGGTTGACCGTTCGATTCGGTCTGGGATCACAAACAGCACTATCTCAACCCAGGATAGATCACCCCGACACTGTGTCGGGGAGGTTGACCGTTCCCCTCCTGCAACTCTATCGAGTAGCAAGACGGGCATGGATTCGGTCTGGGATCACCTATTGTGTCACTTAATAATAATTTTTGATGACTATCTAGTCATTCTGAGCAGCGCGAAGAATCCATCTGGATCTTTCACAAAGTTTACCCGCCAATAAGGCGGGCTCAAGATGACTAAATTTGAATTACATCTATTACTAATATTGCTATAGTTGATACCATATGAATACTAAGCCAACCATCGCAGTAGTCGTGACACTCATGATCGTGAGAGATGGACGTATGCTCCTCACTAAACGCTCGCCAAAGGAAACTCGCGCACCAGAAGATGACGGAAAATACTGGCATCTCCCGGGTGGGACTCTGGACTATGGCGAGCATCCCGAGCAAACAGCGGTCCGTGAGGCCAAGGAAGAAGTAGGTCTTGATGTCAAAGTGCACAAACTTATTGGAGTATCAACACGGACTAAAGAATCTCATAAATGGCACGGAATCATCATGACGTATCTCTGTTCCCTGCATAACCCTAACCAGGAACTGAAACTGCTACATGAGGAGACCACAGACTATGCCTGGCTTAACTATGAAGATCTCGATGATACCAAGCTTCTTCCCGGTATACGAGATCAGATCGATTTTTACTTCAGAGTCGATCGTTGAGAAGTGCTTATTGCTCTTTATATACTCTTGCTGTATCCGCTGCAGTTGATTATTGTATTTTGGAGTATATAGTACCAGTATGATACTCCCCGTCGCATACATCGTGATATACGAAGATAACAAATTTTTGCTCACCCAGCGCAAAGCCGATCATGAGGACAACCCAGCCTATGACGGCAAGTGGCAGCTCCCGGGCGGTGGTCTAGAGATCGGTGAACATATCAGAGAGACTATCAAGCGTGAAGCTCGTGAAGAAATAGGCATCGATATCGAAGTGAAGCGCACTTTAGCTCTCACCCACAACCTGACAGATGGTGCTGACTGGCACGGCATCGCTATGGCATTTCTCTGTAAGCGTCTGAACACTGCTCAAGAAATCAAAGTAAATGGTGAGTCCTATGGTCATGGCTGGTATACCTTGCAGGATGCTCTGAAGCTAAACCTCATGCCATCAATGGCAGATATTCTCGAATATATTGTGATGAGCTATCGACTATTTAAAATAGGGACAGTTACCGTGATAAAAAAAGAAAATCAGTATCTCATGACCAAGGTACATGCTCCACACAAGCCAAAGGCACATGATAAATGGGGATTCGTGATGGGCACGTGTGACCTGTATGAATCGCTAGAGTCGGCAGTCGTCCGAGAAGCAAAAGAAGAATCAGGGCTGGATGTGCGGATAGTCAAATCTATTCCCTACATGGTCGAGATGTACGATCTCAAACTATTCACCTATCTAGTCGAAGTCATCGATGCCAACCAAACGGTGACACTCAACCATGAAGCGAGCGATCATCGCTGGATGACCCAAGCAGAGATTCTCAGTACGGCTCAAGATGATATGTACGGTGACACACAAATGATCGCCAAGTTGATTTCATAAGAGGATTTCACTATGTCTACACAAACACTCCATCCCGTTGCCCAGATTGTCCTGTATCGAGATAGCAAATTTTTATTGACTAAGCGTAAGGTCGAACATGATGATGATCCCAAATGGGATGGATACTGGCAAATACCGACGGGTACGATCAACTTCGGAGAGGACATCAAAACAGCCATCAAGCGGGAAGCTCAGGAAGAGCTAGGCATCGATGTTGAGCTGGAGCGGACACTCGCAGTCACTGACAAAGTAGATGAAGAAAAAGGATGGCATGGAGTTTTCATCGCATTTTTGTGTAAGCAAACAGACATCAATCAGCCCATCACTATCAATCATGAGGCATATGAATATGCATGGCTCACGTATGATCAGATCAGTCGGCTTCAGGTGATCCCCTCTACGATGGATACGATCAGATTCGTCTATACGAACGCACGGATGTATGAGCTCGGAGCGCTGGCAGTCATCGTGAATGAGGGAAAGTATCTGATTACAAAGATATTTGCACCGCACGAACCCAAAGCTCATGGTAAGTGGGGATTCGTCGCTGGTGTATGCGAGCCACTAGAGACGCTTGAACAGACGCTGATCCGCGAATCACAAGAGGAAGCTGGACTGAAGATACGATTAGTCAAAATGATTCCATATGCAGTTGAGCAAGGCAACCTCAAACTGTTTTGTTATCTATGTGAGCTGACAGATACGAGTCAAAAGGTAGTCATCAACGATGAAGCGAGCGACTATCGATGGGTCACCAAAGCAGAGATACTCGAGATGAATCAGGATGAACTTTTTGGAGAGACAGCTTCGATCACCAAACTACTCGAAAGCTAGATACGACATCATGTGCGCGAGAGAGGACTTGAACCTCCAAGGATTGCTCCACACGCCCCTCAAGCGTGCGCGTCTGCCAGTTTCGCCACTCGCGCAATGTTAAAACATGAACTATGAACAGACAGAGATTATATCATTTCTTCCGGGTGATGGTATAGCGATGGGGATAGTACAGTAGGTTGGCGGGTAGATCTCGCACAAACTGCGTTTGAAAATCACGCATGTACTTTTCTTGAAGTTTTGCTTCTCCGGTAGCGCGAAAATCCTCAAGCAATCTATCAACTTTGATGTTTTCATAATGTGTGATATTTCCAGCATCTTTTTGCGATGAGTGCCATACATAATACTGATTTGAGTCACTTGGTATGTCCCAGAGGCCGATGAGTAAGTCAAAGGTGTCGCCTTTTTTCAATCCAGTTACATCCAGGATGATATCACCACCGGCACTTTTAACAATATCTTTCACGAGTGATGAGACATTCAGATAATCAATCGTAGTTGACAATCTCAGTGTCGACGAGTCCGATGCTTCCTTGAAAAACTTTTTCAAAATCGCCAGGTTTACCTCTTTGTTTTCAGGTATCCGCGCAAGTTGTTTATCGTAAAAGGGAGAAAAAGGGGAGACTGGAGATACGGCAATACTTCCGAGTCTCTCAAGCTCGCTCACAGGAAGGCTGCCATAGAGCGCTTCTCTGAATGCACGCTCTTTCAAAAGAGGATGAGAAACATTGAAAAATATAGTCACAATCTGATCATACTCACTCGATTTCACTGCGGTCGTTTTTGGCCACTCCTGAAAGTTTTGATATGCTGACTCGTTGCTCGTCGAAAACTCATCGATCTCGTGCAATTTGAACGCAGTGATGAGATCACTTTCTGACCGATAGATGCGATAGGTGATATTGGGTGCGGAGTCAGTGAGTGGCACGAGGTGTATCTGGTCAATCTGATCTTGATTCTGATTCAACTTGATCGATGAGATGAGATAGTCACCCCCTATACCTCTGATGGGCTCACTCGAATAGATTGGTCGAGTGAGATACTCGAGAAAGTTGGGAAATGGCTTGGATAGAGTGTACACGATCACGTAGGGGTCTGAGGTGTTCACCTTCACTTCGCGAAAGTTAAATGGAATGCTACCAGAGGTGAACTCAGCACCATCGGTGTAGGTCAGCCCTTTCTTGAGCCGAAGTGTATATGTTTTATACTCAGGATCGTGCCCCCATGATTCTAGTAGTTTGCTCTCATACGAGCCGTTTGGCTTGCGTATGAGCAGCGGAGTGGTGATGTGTGAGATGACCTCAGGAGGGAGACGATTGCCCGTATAGAGTCCTGCAACACCAATATGTTTCGTTTCTGAGCTAAAGACGCTGATGAAGTTCTGTAAAAAGTACATGTATACAGCCAGTATGCCGAGGGTAATCAAAAATGAAATGAATACAAACCGACTATGTTTGGTGAAATATGCTCGAGCTAGCCAGTAATACAGGCGTATCGTCTTTGTGCTCATAGGTATATTGTAGGACATGATGCCACTGATTGGTGCCAAAGATAGTCAAAAACTATCAGACAGATACAGGTCGAGAGATCACTTTTTGATGAGAAGAGAAGCCACTGAAAGCGCAAAGAAGACGACGATGAAGCCTACAGTCAATCGCATAACGACTTTTTCTACACCTCGGCGTGTTTGAAATGTCTCTCCCCCTCCGCCCCACGCACTTCCGAGACCCGCACCTCTACCCTGCAGCAGGATAAATCCGACGATCATCGATGCTACAACGATATTGGCGATCAGGAGGATATCACTCATGTGTGGCGTATTGTAACTCATATCGGGCTCAATCGCAACGTATCTGTGGATGGGTGGATAATACAAAAGGGGTGTAGCAGGATCACTTCCGAGCTTTTTGAATATCAGCATCGATGAGTCCGCGGAGATAGGACGACTTGGGTATCTGGTGCTCTGATGAGACTTTTTCGAGATAGCGTGTATGCTTGGGTGACATAAAGAAGGTAAACTTCGTATTTTTATCCTCCTCCACGTAGCGGAGAAAGTCTTTGAGCAGTGAGCTCAAATTGTCACGAGTATAGGGTGTGGTGACGACATTTTCATTGTGATGCTGGCCGAAGAGAGATGGAGGATCTACATCTGGATGATGGAGGATGAGGATAGGCTTGCCCATGTGGAGTGCGAGACCGATCTCATATCCGACGCTGACTGCGGGGTGAGATGTCTCAGCCACGATACAGTGACAGTCCTCTATCCAGTTTTCGACTTTACGCTGAAAGGCAACATGCTCGCTCGTCGAAGACCTGCGTATCTTCTCCTCACTCGCATCAAAGATATGCTCAGCGATGACTGTGTGTCCCTGGGACATGAGGTATTCGACGATTTTCGAGTAATTACTCCGCATCAGATCTTTTTTCGATACTGAAGCAGTGAAGTAGATGATCATGATGCGATAGTATAGCACAATACCAGGTTGTTCATCAAGCTAGAACAATATAATCAGACACTAGAGTGTCACCCCGATACTCTTTATCCGTCGGTCCTCATCGATGAGGACCGGAACAGGGAATATATAGCCTTCTCGTAGAAGCGCATCTATTTGTGGAGCATTGACGATGGCTGCGGTATACGAACGCAATGTGCCCGCATCAGTATCAGCGATGATGAGTGGGTGCGCCTGGTCAGGGCTATACTTTTTGAGTACACCTGCAGCAAGCAAGGCAACATCTGCAACAGCATCCTCGTGAGTTTCGGGAGACGACAAAAGAAACTGGAGATGAGGACAGCTGATACCGGGGTGCTTGCCTCTCCGGGACACCACAAGAGTGATTTCACGGTGATCTGCAAAAAAATGATTCGGATAAAAATCCGGGTTATTCTTACTTTTTTCATTTTCATACATATAGCCAGCGCCATGAACAATGGCAAGGTTGCGAGCCATAAATACAGCAAGCCCGGCAAATTGTCGAGAGGTCAGATCCTTGAGATGAGATGATGAAACGTATGATTTAAGCTCGGAAATGAATCCAGTCTCTGTGTCATGCATGAGCGCATCCATAGCTGCTGAAAGAGCACTTTCATAGACAGGGATGCTCGCAGGATCTATCATGATAGATTGAAACTGCCTGTGTGACGCAAATAAATTCTTGTTTTGTGGGGAAAGTTTGTTGAAAAGTGCCTCAAGATCCTTTCGATGAGTGAGTGTAAACGCAGCAATATCAAACTCCTTCTCAGCATCAGGATGGCAAAGTGAGATGCTCAAATCATCAGTATTGCGATAGGCTACAGTCGATATGACGGCAAGCTCAGAAAGTTTGTAGTAACTTCTTTCATCATTTACATGTCTATCAAATATACGAAGCGTACGTGCCATCTCCGAACGGGTAAAGTTGCGTGCCTCAAATCCAATAGGCGATCTGCAATGCACTAGTTTGAAAGCTGCATTTTGAGCAGCGCACCCTTTGATAACTGGTTTGATTTTAGATTCGTGCCCCACAAACAATTCTAGAATTTCGTCACGTGCTTGAGTACTTTCAGTGATGCCGGTACACAATATTTCTGAAGCCAAGCGCGATCCATTTCCGTCATTTGTGACTCGTGCGACACCACCAGGTCCTTTGACACCCTTAAATGTTCTTCCGACGAATACCGATTTTTTCTCGCGGCCATCACTGCATCCCTTTTTCCCCACTGTTACGCCAGGAAAAAGACTCTTTTGAAAAGCAGTAGCATTGATTGTCTCATCTGCCATGCGCATATTGATCGAGTGCTCATTTTGTTGATGTATGAATCGAAATGAGTCACAGGCTATATCGTGCATTGATTGGATTCCTTGATTGATGTCTGGATGACGGGAAACAAAATGTGCTCTCCACCAATCAAGTTGATATGTAAGATGAGGTGGTAAGGTAGGTATCCCTGAGTTTTTAATCAAAGATGCAACAGTTGGGCGATAAACATTTGATGACATGAATTATATTATACGCTTATGGTTGAATTCTTCCATATTCTTTCGTCAAATAGCCGATCGGAATCATGAATGATTATAGGTAAAAGATCCGATTGAGACTATCCCAATAAAGATTGCTTTCGTAGATATGTGTGGTATTTTTTTGCAAAACGGTGGGCTTCATCACGGATCGATTGAATGAGACGAAAACCCAGATCGTTGGAGCTGGGACGAAGGGTAATAAAGTCTGATTGCGTTACTGCATGAATCTTTACAGTATTGGATCCTTCACTACGTTCAGGATGACTTGAAACTGGTATCACGATACGGTCGGGATTTTTGGCGATGCCAATGAGTGGAATAGTTGACAGTTGAGAGTTGAGAGTTTCCGCCCCGTGCGAATCAGCCTTTGGCTGAGAGAACTCTGAATCAGATTTATCACGACTGATTGCCTCCATCACAGCTCGAAGTTGAGGTACTCCTCCATCGATGACGATGAGGTCGGGCTTCGGCCATTTGGTATTTCTTTGTCTTCTGATCATCACCTCTTTCATCATGTCAAAGTCTGAATCTTGACGCGAGACAGAGGCTGGGAGCTTTCCCAATTTAAATCGTTTGTATTCCTTTTTATCCACGAGCCCATCGGTGAATACGACCATGCTGGCGGTCGAGTTCGAAAACCCGAGAGTTGAGTTGTCATAGCACTCGATCCGGCCTATATGCAAATCTGGATAAAACTCCTGAAGAAGCGTTTGTAGAGATTCTGCAGACTTTTGCGAGTTATTATACGATTCGTACTCATCCAATCGAAATGAGCCATGCTGGATCATGAACTTGAGTCGGCGCATTGCATCTCTCGCTTTGATCGCCGCTTCGAAATCCTGACGCTCGGTGTATTCTGCAATTTGCTTCCTGAAGTCTTTCTTGACTCCGTCGATATTTCCCTCAAGTATTTTGACTAAAATCTTTATTTGATGACGATACCGTCTTTTTTCTCGGCTTTTCGATGAAGGATCCTGCATTTTCTCTATATTATTCGGACACGGATCGCATTGGCCGATCTTGGAGTAAAAGCACGGTGTTTTTGAAATATTTTTTTGTGTACAGTAGGGTACGATCTTGCGCAAATATCTGAGTACACTCTCAGCAGAGCGAGTAGATGCAAAAGGACCAAAACAAGAAAAGTTCCAAGTTCCAAGTTCCACGTTCGCAATTTTCTTGGCCTGAATATTATTTGGTATTTGGTGCTTGTGATTTGGAATTTGTGCTATGTCTTGTTTTCTCGCAAGAGATACTTTGGGGTACAGCTCACCCGTGGTGATTTTGATATACAAATAACTTTTATCATCTCTCCAGCGGACGTTGTACTTCGGTTTAATCGTCGAGATGAGGTGCGCCTCGAGCACAAGAGCCTTGAACTCACTATCGGTGATGACGTACTCTATGGTGTCAGACTCGGCAAATATTGCCGCCTCTTTTTTATCCATAGAAGCTGACTGAAGATGCGAAAGAAGACGTGATTTGATGCTTACGGCCTTGCCGATGTAGACGATTTCAGTAGATGTACGAAAAATATACACTCCTGTCGTCGACGGAGTGTGCATGATGCCTACTTTGGTATTGGCCACCGAACCATCAGGGATATATGTCATGTATACCGTATTGTACTGTGACGCGATGGATAACGCGATACCTGACATAAAGTACTATACTATAAGATATTATGTGGTATACTTCCCGTATGTTTTTCAACCACGAGGAAACGTTTCACGAGTTTGTATTGACGCTCATCCGTCGGATGACGGTCATCGGTATATGTGTGCTTTTTCTCATATTCCTGAGCAAGCTGATGACACTGGCTCAAGCTCAAGGTGACATAAAGCCATCGCCCGACCGGACTTTCTCAATATTTGGACCTTCGTTGACACCCACATCTACCCTGACTCCTACACCCACTGTCACACCCATCCCGACGGCTACTCCGACACCCACACCCGTTGCGCTCCCAGCCGGGGTCAGTATCACGTCGATAGGGATTCAAGGAGCACCGATGGAGTATCTGGGTGTAAACTCTGATGGTGCGATGGATACGCCACGGTATAGTCAAAACGTGGGCTGGCTGCAGTTGGGACCCAAACCAGGTGAAGTAGGTGCAGCGATCATCTCTGGTCACTACGACGATCAATATGGACAACCGGCGGTATTTTTCAACCTAAAATATGTGCAAAAGGGTGCTGAAATCATCATGCATATGGTCGATGGGAGCGATAGACGGTTTGTCGTCGACTTCGTCGGCGAGGTGGATGCATATGGCAACAATATCGACTCGATCACTCGACAGACTGCATATCCATCACTCACTCTCATCACCTGTCATGGAAGTTGGGACTTCAGAAATCAAACCTATACAAAGCGGTTAGTAGTGTATGCGTCAGCTAAGTACTAAAGACTTCATAATATTTAAGTTATTATATGGTTTCTCCAGAATCAGTATTACAAGGTGTTGTTTGGGATCAACCGCTTACTCAAGGTTCATATGTTCCTAGGACAGGACAGATTCGTGGCAATTACGCAGATGAGCGTGCAGAACAATTGGATGTAATGGCCTCACAAATGTCACAAGAAATAGGTTTGCGTTATCCCATAGATTTTGATGTAGTGTCGGCTAACATTTATCGTTCACCAGAAACAGCAGCAGATGCCCTAAAACAGCTGGGTATAGACAAGTACGGTGAAATAACTTCGGCAGACACAGCACTATTTCAAGCAGGAATGCATGCTTTAGTTGGATTAACTGTTCTTAGAACAACACATAAACCTGCACAGTATGTAGTTACGACAGTATCTAGAGGGAATGAAAGGACACCGATTGGTATTGCAAATCAAAGAGAAATGGATGACCTTACGTTAATCTCAGACGAACTGGAGAGCGGACTCAAACAAGAATACAGAGGTAAAGTAAGTGCTGTAAAACCAATTGTAAAGGGAATTGCCACTATGGATGAAGCAGAGTACCCATACTTTATTGCGCCATTTTGCCCACTCGGCGAGCTACATGTATATATTAATGTAATAGGAAACTCTGGCGTTCCAATTCTAAAGTATGCTGTTCCATACAATAAACAAATGCGTGATACAAATGAGCGACAAGATGAACATCTTAGTAAATTTTTACTGCATTTAGGCCGTGGCAATAGGGTTTTACTCGAAAGGGAGATTAGATACCTTGGAGACAACCTGCGCAGCCTGTTTACAGCACAGATGGCAATATATTTTGCATCAGGACAAAGATTTCCGAAAA
This sequence comes from uncultured Gammaproteobacteria bacterium, assembly GCA_964550105.1. Classification (GTDB taxonomy): domain Bacteria; phylum Patescibacteriota; class Microgenomatia; order UBA1406; family GWC2-37-13; genus JAGOLU01. The sequence continues at coordinate 3,902 of CAZJWN010000017.1, read as the reverse complement.
ATTTCTGGTTATCAGCAGGAGATTTTATGGGGAAAATACACCAAACCGGCAGTATAGACACCGCACTTATAACTTGTAGAGGTGGGTTAGGAGAAAGAACGCCAATTAGTGAGTTTATAAAAACACGAGTTGAATCTATTGAAGGCGATTCCTTGAGTTCGACTCATCCAAACATGTCTATTCAAGGGCAAATTTTTGCAGGATTTGATGACCCTGTTACACAAATATCAGCAATAAATGAGACAATCGGTATGTTCCAAGATGATTACGCAGACAAATACCGCAGACAGGTTTATATGAGCAATAGACGTACTCAATAATTACTTTAGATAAGTTCCTGTGTAGCTACCTTTTACCTTCTTTAGTCCCTCAAGCTCACCTTGATAGAGGATCTGTCCTCCACCATCTCCTCCCTCAGGTCCAAGATCGACGATATACTGACAATGTCTAATCACATCAAGATTGTGCTCGATGACCACTACTGTATTACCATGCTCGACCAGGCGCACAAGGGCGTTCATGAGTTTTTGTACGTCAGCAAAGTGTAGTCCGGTCGTGGGCTCATCGAGGATATAGAGCGTGCGACCTTTTTCGCCACGTGAAAGCTCATCAGCCAGCTTGATGCGTTGAGCCTCACCACCAGAGAAAGTCGGTGCAGCCTGTCCAAGCTCGATATATCCGAGGCCGACCTCTTGGAGAAACTTTAGCTTCGGATAGATATGGACGAAGTTTTCAAAGAAGACTGCGGCTTCATCAACTGTCATCTTGAGTACCTCATAAATTGTTTTATTCTTGTATCGCACCTCGAGTGTCTCACGATTGTATCGATGACCCTCACATACATCACAGGTGATGTAGACGTCAGACAAAAACTGCATTTCGATTTTGACTACACCGGCGCCCTGACACTTTTCGCATCGGCCACCTTTGACGTTAAAAGAAAATCTACCTTTTTCATATCCGCGTGCCTTTGCATCGACAGTACTTGCAAATAGATCACGAATGTCGTCAAAAAAGCCTATGTATGTAGCAGGATTCGATCGTGGTGTACGACCGATTGGTGATTGATCCACCAGATATACTCGATCAACATAGTGGAATCCCTCGAGCTTCTCATACGCACCCTGAAATCCTGTATAGTGACCATCGAGATGGTACTTCATGGCTGGATACAGTGTTTCAGTTATCAAAGTTGATTTTCCTGATCCAGATACGCCTGTGATCGCTATGAGATTATTTACGGGGAGACTGAGCGTCACATTTTTTAAACTAAACTCTGATGCTTTTTTGAGTATGATTTCTCCTTTGTTTTTCTCCAGCTTCATCTCTTTGGAAGTAATCTTTTTTTCACCAGATAAATATTTGCCCGTTAGTGAGCTTGAATTTTTCATAATCTCGGGGATAGTGCCAGTTGCCACCACCTTCCCACCCTGTTTGCCGGCTTCGGGTCCAAACTCGATCATATACTCTGCACTTTGAATAGTTTCCTCGTCATGCTCGACGACGATGAGCGTATTACCAATCTCCTTGAGATGATGGAGAGTCTTGATAAGTGCAGCTACATCTCGTGGGTGTAGTCCGATCGACGGCTCATCAAGTACATAGAGCACCCCAGTGAGACCAGTGCCGATCTGACTCGCGAGTCTGATACGCTGAAGTTCTCCACCAGACAAAGTCTTTCCTTTGCGGCTAACCGTCAAGTATCCGAGACCTACATTTTGTAAGAATGTCAACCGAGTGATGATCTCTTTGAGTATGGGCGAGGCAATTTGCTCCTCATACTTGTTCAATACTTGATGAATACCTGCATGACTGAATTCGATGATGTCTGACACAGCCAAGTCACAGATGTCGGCGATGCTGAACTTATCGATAGTGATCGCAAGTACCTCAGGCTTCAGCTTCTTACCCTTACACGATTTACACAGTTCCTCACGCATGTACCGACCAATATCATGACCAGATCCATCATCGAGCGACCCGGTAGATCCATAGAAACGTCTCTCCAGCTCGCTCACGATACCGTCAAACTTTTCCTGAATCATCGTATCTTTGCCGAATCGATTTGTCCCATTTACTCGATATACCTTACCCGTACCATTGAGAATCACTTTTTGCTGCTCATCGGTGAGCTTTTCAATAGGCTTGTTCAAATCAATCTTCTCTACTTCACACACAGTTTTGATGAGTCGTGTATACCAAGTTTCTGAAAAGAACAATTTGGTAAATGGAAGAATTCCGCCCTCATTGATCGAAAGCTTTGGAGCAAAGATGAGCTCGGGATCGACCTTGTTCACATTGCCGAGTCCACGACATGCATCACATGCGCCAAGTGGTGAGTTGAATGAGAACATCCGAGGCTCTATCTCTGGAAGTGAAAATCCACACGTAGCACATGAAAACTTTTCTGAATACAAATGTTGCTTCAGTGTAGGTGAAAGCTTTTTTCTTGATCCCTTTTTTACTTCTTGTACCTCAGTATGTTGAGCGAGCATATCATGATACTGAAGTACTACCAATCCACCCGAGAGTTTCGTAGCTTGCTCAATAGCCTGGGTGAGACGAGGCCTGAGCGTATCGATGAAGTATTCTTCCTTCAGATCTTTGTGAGAGGCAAAGACAGTATCGATGATGACAGATATATCATGCTTATTTGATTTCAGAAGCGGAATATCATCGATGAGATCCTTGGGCAAGCCATCGACGATGACTTTTTGAAATCCCTTGGTTTGCAGGTTTTCTAGTAGATCAAGAAACTCTCCTTTCTTTTGTCGAACGACTGGCGAAAGGATAGTGAACTCATGTGGAGCGACCTTGTATGCAGCGCAAACATTTTTGATCTCATCGACTCCCTTGTCGACGATTTGATCCACAGAAAGGCGAGTGATTTCAGTACCGTCATTTGGGCAATGCGGATGCCCAACACGAGCAAAAAGAACACGAAGATAGTCATAAATCTCAGTGATCGTACCGACTGTAGATCGAGGGTTGTGACTCACTGTTTTCTGATCGATCGAGATACTGGGTGACAGACCCTCAATGAGATCTACATCTGGCTTGTCCATGATGCCCAAAAATTGTCGGGCATATGCGGAAAGACTCTCAACATACCGTCTCTGTCCCTCAGCGTAGACTGTGTCAAAGGCAAAAGATGACTTGCCTGATCCAGATACACCAGTGACCACGACAAATTTGTTTTTGGGTATATCAACATCAATATTTTTGAGATTGTGCTGTCGAGCGCCGCGTACTTTGATCGAATTCATCATAGGAGGCCAGTATTATAGCTCTATTGGTGTCGAGATACTAGTATCAGTATGAGAACTGTTACTCAGACCCGAGCACTGATCATCTAAGTGTTTTGATCTTATCACGTAAAGCGATCGCAGCCTCAAAGTCCATCTCCTCTACCCGCTTTTTCATCTCCTTTTCGAGCTGTTTGATGACTTTTTGCTTGTCATAAGCTGTCATGGCCTCATCGTGGATATCATTCAAATATGCATAGTTAAATGACTTTTCATTGAGAGTTTCTGATGCCATCTTGTCACTGTCCGTATCTGCCTCAACTATTTTCTCACGCACGGACTTGTTGATATTGCTTGGGGTGATATTATGTTTTTTGTTGTATTCGAGCTGATAAGTGCGCCGTCTATCGATCTCATCTATAGCCAGTCTCATGCTGTCGGTGATTTTGTCTGCATACATGATCACCTCGCCTTTGATGTTACGAGCGGCACGTCCCATGGTTTGAGTCAGTGAAATGCGTGACCGCAAAAATCCTTCTTTATCAGCATCTAGGATAGCAACGAGCGTCACTTCAGGTAGATCGAGACCCTCACGCAAAAGATTGACTCCAATCAGTACATCGAACTTCTTGTTTCTCAAATCATCCAGACTATCTG
>CAZJWN010000016.1:8848-14127 GCA_964550105.1 uncultured Gammaproteobacteria bacterium | reverse complement strand
CCATAGTACACATAGAGCGTGTCACCTCGGATGATAGATCCATTGGTGAAGACTACGTTGTTCACGATTCCCTGCTTTTCCCAATCACACTCTGGCTCAAGGATAGGTACCTCACTACGCGCAACCAAATGTGCAGGATTTTTGAGATCAAGGAGCATAGCACCGAGCCGATATCCTTGATCGTGTCGTGATACTGCGTGGTAGATGAGAAGCCATCCATATGGAGTCAAGTGGGGCACGCTCCCAATCCCAATCTTCAAACTGTCCCACTTGTCTGGTCGAGGGCGGATCCTGACTTTCGAGTCTAAAGTGTATCCCTGTTCAAATACTGACATGTCATCTACAAAATCGATACAGATATCAGGACTGAGCCGATGATAGATCCAATATTTTCCTGATACCTTGATAGGCAAAAAACATGCATCTTTATCATCGAGACCAGGAGGTGATATGAGTCTAGGCATAGACCACTGTTGCCAATCACGGGCAACAAAATGACCCTTACTGATTGTCGATAGGCCGACTCGTGGTGCTTCTATCCCATTGTATGCGGTATAGCACATATATATCGTATCATCGATGAGTGTGAGTCGCACATCCTCACAACCAGAGTTGCCTCCCGGATTTTTCTTGAGCTCTGCTGAGGTGCGAGGTACATATATGGGTTCAGGCAATCTCTCTGCTATGTCGATGCCATTGTCTGAGATAGCAAGACCAACCACCGAGGTATTGTCTGCTGACATAGCACGGTAGGCGATATAGACCCGACCATCTAGATCGATTGCACCTGCATTGAGGACACACTGGCTCTCCCAGCCTCCCTCATCTTGTGGTTTCAAAATAGGATTTACCTCATACCGATGTAGTCTGATAGATCCTGCTCCCTCCATCTGAAGATGAGCATACAAATCATGAATGCTACACGAAGCTACACAGCATGTCGTATCTGCAGCTCCATAATACATATAGAGCGTCTCGCCATCTATGACGACCGATGAGGGGAAAACGATATCGTTGATCATCCCTTTGAGCTCATACTCTGCTTCTGGTCTGAAATCAAACTCAGGGATACGACCGATGATGCGTCGCGGATCATCTTTATCGAGTAAAACGGCTTTTATTTTGAATGTTTTTTCTTTACTAAAATAGTTTTCGATGTCAGCATATACGAGTAACCATCCATACGGTGTCCATACCGGGGGGGCACCGACCTCTACTTGGTCTATCGTTTGATTGCGCAGCGGGATCGTGTGTTGGTCTCGATGTGTATACCAATCTTTCCAATATTCTTCTGACCAAATGTCTTCCTTTTTCTCAAATGTTGCATAGCAGATGGATGAGGGACCTGGATCTGTATCGATACTGAGAATGGCCGCATATTTGTCTCCGATTTTCTGTGGAAACAGTGTCATGGCTTTTGCATTAAACGGGGTGACGAGATGACGCTCGCGGATAGTGGCAAGGTCTGTAGAGATTGCTACAGCAACTTTTATACTATCGCGGTTTGGAGGCCATTGCGAAAGCGCAGTATAGAATATAAAGTATTCATCGTCTATCTTGGTGATGCGTGGATCCTCTACACCATACTCTTCCCACGGACACTCTGGCTGAATCAAGATACGGTTGCCCGTGAACTCGGTAGCGTCAGGTGATGATGCATATCCGATCGTTGAAAGTGAGAGTTTCTTGCCTTCGATGACGATCGTCTCAGAAAAGGCTCGATAAAGCATATGAAATCGATCGCCTTCTTTTAGCACACATCCGTTGAAAGTCGCCTGTGCTTCCCACCAAATTTTGGGGTTTGGTTTGAGAATCGGATTTTTATCAGATCGTGAGAGGGTGAACATGATGGTATTATTTCAAGTATTGCACTGGGTCTTTCAATGTTGAAACACTTTGTGTACCACTGATCCCTTGACGTGTGCCTCTTCATGATACCGGAGATTGTTCAGAAAATCTTGAAGATTGGTGGTAGCGACACATACATACGTGTCTGACCCGCCATAGTAGACATAGAGCGTCTCACCGATGACAACAGCACCACATGGATATGCGATGCCGGGCTTGAAACCGTTGTTTTCGTACCACTCTGTTGGCTCAAGTATCGGACTATTGGTCCGGTGTAGTACTTTTGATGGGTCTTTGAGATCAAGGAGCATCGCGCCGATTTTATATCGTCCAGCGTCCTGCTCATCGACTGCATAATAGATGAGGAGCCATCCATAAGGTGTCTTGATTGGTGGTGCACCAGCTCCGATCTTGCGACTATCCCAGTTATTTTTACGAATTGGGATGACGTGTTCGCCTTTGAGCCATGATTTGCCATCAAACTCAAGCGTATCAACATAGTCGATGAGAATATTGGGGAAAATGCGATGAAAGATGACATATTTGCCATTTACTTTCTCAGGCAAAATACATCCACTTTTATCGACGATCCCGGGAGGGGATATGAGCACCGGCTTTTCCCACAGCCATCTTTGCGCCAGAAAGTCCTCAAGCTTGATCGAGGTGAGGGCGAGTCGGGGAGGTGAATATCCATCATAAGAGACATATATCATGTGTGCCCGATCGCCGATGATCGTGATGCGTGGATCCTCCACTCCTCCATATCCTCCACCTGAGGCATAGTTCATGCCTTTGGTCATCTGGATATTGGGGATGCGCTTTTCAAAATCATCATACGGTGTGTAGGCTGGTGTTGGCGAACGATAGTCGATGCTTGTGCCGTCTTTAGATCTCACATACCCCAGCACTGATACATAGTCATGTCCCTGGGCCCGATACAGTATATGGACGTTTTGATCTTCAGTCTGTACTACGGCTGCATTGAGCGTGTTAAATGCTTCCCAGCTCACCGTGGGAGATGGTGCAACCATGGGATTTGATGCATGCTTTGTCAGGCTTATTTCAGGATCTGCCGAAGGAATACGACCGATATGACGTCGATATCTCACTGAGAACAATCCGACACCTTCTACTCCCCAGTATCCCACTACGGCGTCTTTGATGCTGACTGCTCCTATAGGGTATACCAACGATTTGCCCCACTCGTGTGGCTGCTCCCACACATGATGTGCTGGAGAGAAATATATTCTTGAGTTGAGTATCTGCAGCTTGAACCAACCAACTGACCATACTGGATGTGCAAAATGAGGATTGATAAAATGGAACCACACATAGTAGGAATCTCCCTCGCGTTCAATACATGATATATGTCGCACATTGATTGGAGAATACGAATCATGTATTTCGTGTTCTTTGCCATCCAGAGGAATCCATTTGCTGAGGTTATCAGAGCGGGATAAGATGATTTTGCCATCTTTGGTATGGATGCTCAAAAACCCCGATACCGTAGGGATAGCTCGGATCACCGCACCTACCTCTCCCCAGTGATCGATATACCCTTGAAAAGTAAATTGAGAGAGTTTTGATGCTGTTGCATAACAGGCAAACTTTTTGGTATCTACATTTTTTTCATAAAATAGTGCATACCCAGCTGCGGTCTTGGTGAGATGAAAGTTACACAATTGAGCTATCTCCTCGTATGCTTTGTCTATCTTGATACTCGTAGTCTGTTCAATGAGTCGAAAATCAGAGGCATCTTTGGAAGAGGTGAGTTGGAAGTGGTACGCGTCATTTTGTTTTGCATGAATCATCAAGCAAATCTCACCCTCAACGAGAGAAACACCCAGACCTCTGAGAACAGAGTGCTTTCCATGGATATGGATATTGATTGATTCTGAGCCTTCCAAGGCCCCATCTGGCAACATATATAGAAATGATGATATCTGATACTCTCTGATTTATCATGATACACTTCTCAAAATAGTACTGCAAGTATGAAATACTATATTACCGGTATAGGTATCGTACTGCGGTGCTCACAGCGACTGTAGTCTTCGCATGACCTCGTCTTTACCAAGGAGCGCCATACTTTCGTTCAACGGTGGAGAGATCTTATTGCCTGTCACTGCGATGCGCATCATCATAAAGTAATCACTCTTTTTTGTACCAAGTGCCTCACATGTTTGCTGCATACTTTCACCGATTGCTAGCGCAGTCCAGTCGGAGATCTTCAGAAGTTTATCACTGGTAGCTTGTAGCATACTTTTGTACGAGCTCATGTCAATCTCGTATGCTATAGGTTTTACAAAGAAGAATGAGCATATTGGCCAATAATCAGAGAGTTTTTTGATTCTTTCTTGGATAAGAGGGATGGATGAACTGAAAAGATTGTAGTTAGTTTTGATCAGTTCATACGAGTCTTTTCTGTATTCTTTTAGGTAATTTTCAATTATTAATTTTAATTTATTAATTTCTGTTGCACGTAGATATTCTCCATTCATCCACTCAAGTTTTTTGAGGTCAAAAGCAGGCCCGACAGCCTTCATATCTGCAAAATCAAATACCTCGATGAACTCTTGCAGCGAAAATACCTCTGTTTCTTTGGGATGACGCCAGGCCATATGAGCAAGATAGTTTAAAATGGCCTCGGGTAAGTATCCTTGCTCTTTGTACCAGTCAACGCTTGCATGAGCGTGACGTTTGGACATCTTGGTCTTGTCGGGATTACGTAGAAGAGAAGTGTGAAAGAAAAGCGGAGCTTCCCACCCAAAAAATCTGTATAAAAGTATATGTTTCGGAGTCGAGTTGATCCACTCTTCACCACGAAGTACGTGAGTGATCTTCATCAAGTAATCATCGACCACGACTGCGAGATGGTAGGTGGGGAATCCGTCTGATTTGAGAATCACTTGATCGTCGATCAGATTGGAGTCGAAGACTATCTCTCCTCTCACTCCGTCTTTCACGATGATCTTCTCATCATCCGGGATCCGCATCCGGATCACATATGATCCTGGGGTCAATGAGTCTTTCGTATGTGATTGTTTTCGCAACTCTTCGTTGATAACCGGGGGGAGCTTACGTAGGCGTTTTTCTTGGCGAAGGGCTTCGAGTTCCTCGGGTTTTTTGGTGCAGTAGTATGCGTGACCTTTCTCTACAAGCTCTTCTGCGTATTTTTGATATGTCACCAATCGTTCAGATTGTTTGTAGGGAGCATATGGTCCACTTTTGCGAGGACTTTCATCCTCAGTCAGTCCAAACCAGTCGAGTGCAGCATATATCTTGTCTTCTGCTCCTGCAACGAGTCGAGACTGATCGGTATCCTCTATCCGGACGATAAACTGTCCTCCGTGTCGATGAGCATATGCCCAATCAAACAGAGCCTGATACACGGTGCCAATATGTGGAAATCCAGTGGGTGAGGGGGCGAT
>CAZJWN010000016.1:0-8748 GCA_964550105.1 uncultured Gammaproteobacteria bacterium | reverse complement strand
ACATCCTCTTTCGCAGACGCAGCGTGCCATATGCAGCGAACATGAGAGGCAGCAGTAAAATAGTTGCCCATTTGTATAGATCCTTTTGTCCAGGGGCTATAGTGGGGAGTGGATATGCTTGGATTGCACGTGCACGAATACCAGAAAGTGCGCCACCCGATGAAAACTCATTGATTAGGTTGATCATAAAGTCGAGATTGCCAGATCGACCAAGGTATGCATCCTGCACAAATCGAGTCGAGGGGATGACTACTATCTCTCCTTTTGTTTTCTGATTCTTCGCATACGTGATGAGTTGTTTCGTGCCGATATCTACAGGTTTTTTTTCTGTAGTTGGTTTGAGATCGCCAATATCTGTGGTCGTCCACGATTGAGCAGTTGAGCGCACCACATCGGTCTGCAGTATGCCAGATTTTTTTTTGGTTGTCACAGATGAAGTCCACGGAAAGGTAAGAGATCCAACATTGGATGTGTACGACGCAGCAGGATTGAACACATTCGTTCTGATCCAGTAACGGTAATTTGAAATATATTGACGAGATGGATCATTTCCGAAGTTGACTATCTCTGATTGATTCGAGAGGACGAGATCCTGTTTCACAGAAATGCCGTACTCGTCCAAGAGTGGTTTTAACTTCATCGGGGCAGCAGTTCCTACGAGGTCGTTACTCACCGATACGCCTTCGGTCATGAATATCGCTGCTCCACCTTTTTCAAGATACGTTTTGAGAAAACCAATCCCCTCCTCAGTGACTGGTGATTGCGTACCATCCAAAACGATCAAGGGGCGAACACTTTGATCAAGTGTTTTGAGATCGATTTGTTCGACGGTAGTCTGTTGCGACAGTATTTGTCGCAATGTTTCCAGAGACTCTCCAGTACCTGGTTGACCAAACTGACTCAGATCTGGACCACCACCAAACATACCTACTTTTTTTTGGTTTGTTGAGGACATTTTGTAGAGTATTGAGCTGATGTTGTATTCGAGAGTCTGGATGTCGATAGCCGGGATTGTTTCTGTTTTTTCCTTTGACTTGATCCCAATACCAAAGTATCCGTTGCTGACTGCAAACTGGTCGTTTTCGACTGATGAGAACTCGAGCTGTGGTATCTGAAGCTCTCCGACTAGTTTTTTGGCTGATTCATCGGTCTTTGGATCAAGTGTTTTCACAGTCAGCTTGGAGCTGGATCGCTTGTACTCTGTCAACAAATCAGTCACTTCTGTGCGCACGGTTTGGAATCTAGTTGGGAGATCTGCATTGGCAAAAAAGGTGATTTCGATCGGGTCTTTGAGTCCGGCAATGATCTTTTGTGACGCTGGTGAAAGCGTATAGGCGCGACCACGAGACAAATCGACCTTGAGTGGAACCTGAGCAATCAAGACATTCAGTCCAACCAGTGCAGCGATGATGATCCCGACGACCACATCACGCGATGATTTGCCGAGATTTAGTTTGGTGAGAATAGATTGTACGCGCATAGAGATGAATTAATTTCTTTTTTCGGTATCCATGATGGTGAGAAATAGCATGATTCCCGTTGTACTGATGAAGTAAAAAATACTTCGCATATCGAGTACGCCTTTGATAAATGAATTGAGTTGATTGGATGGACTCAGTAGGGTTAAAATATCCTCTACCACACGAGGTACGAGTGAGTTGACCATGTCTGTCCCGATGACATTGAGGAAAAACAGTGCGAGTGCCCCCAGTAGGAATGCGACCACTTGGTTATTCGTATTACCTGATAGAAACAAGCAGATGGAGATGGTCATCGCAAAAAACAGTACCACTCCAGTGTATGCGATGAGCACCTCAGGTAAATATAGTGTGCTTCCAGCACCGGTACCAAGTATATTCAGACTGATCGGTAGACCTAGGGTGAGTACAAGCCCAATCAAAGCGATCACAACAAGTGCGATGAATTTGCCCATCACTACCTGGGCTGCAGTCAGCGGTAGTGTCTGTAAAATCTCTATGGTGTTGGTACGTCGCTCTTCAGTCAGCGTACGCATGGTGATAGCCGGGATGAATACCATCGCGATCCATGGGAACAGTATGAAAAATTGCCGCATCGAGACCTGTCCCACGACAAATACGTCTTTCATAAACATAAAGTTTGCAAATACTGCAAACAAAATGATGACGATGTATCCAAATGGATTATTGAGATAGTGGCCGAGTTCTTTTTTGATAAGTGATTTCATATGGATATTCTGTCATTCCGGACTTGATCCGGAATCTATGATTTGTATGGATCCTGAATCAAGTTCAGGATGACAGCTCTGCAGCTGTCACCTTTGTTTTAAACAACTTTTCTACTGCACCCTTTCCTGTCGGTTTTGGTCCGTCATATACTTTCTGTCCACGATTGATGATGATGATCCTTGTCGCGATATCCTCGACCTCAGACAGGATATGTGTTGAAAACACGATGACTTTTTCTTTTGCGAGTTCTGTGATGAGTGCCCGTATCCGATCTTGCTCGATAGGATCCAAGCCTGAAGTTGGCTCATCCAGGATGAGGATGTGCGGATTGCCGAGGAGCGCTGCAGCCAAACCGACTCGTTGGCGATACCCTCGAGAAAGCGTCTCAATTTTTTTATCCATCACTTCGGTGAGTCCGATCCTTTCTGCTATGTCGATATAGTTGCCATGCTTTTTGACTTCATGGATGAATTGGAGATACTCAGAAACTTTCATGTCAGGATACAGAGGATTATTCTCGGGCAGGTATCCGATTTTTTTGGCAGTTGCGATATGATGCTCAAGTGGATCCACACCATCGACTGAGACGGTGCCTGAGGTGGGCTTGAGTACCCCAGTGATCATGCGCATCGTAGTCGTTTTGCCTGCACCATTGACCCCGAGGAAGCCGACGACTTCTCCTGTTTTTATTTCAATGCTCAAAGTATCTACGGCCTTTTTTTCTCCAAATTTTTTCGTTGCGTTGGTGAGTATGATCATATCCAGGGAGTACTTGTATCAAAATAGCCGGATATTTGCAACGAGTTCAAAGTAGATCATTGAAATAATCGGTCATCCTGATCCCGCCGTTTTAGGCGGGAGAAGGATCCAGTTCATTTTTGAACTAATCTTTTGTAAGATGTCATATGTTCTTTGTTTATATGGTAGCCAGTAAAAGAAATGGATCTATTTATATTGGGATAACAAATGATCTGAAACGAAGAACGCACGAACATCGCATGAACTTGACAGAAGGATTTACTAGTAAATACTCTATTCATCTACTGGTCTATTATGAGATCCATGATGATCCATTGATTGCAATCAGTCAAGAAAAGTATCTTAAGGGAAAAAATAGGAAATTCAAACTCAACCTCATCGAGTCTCACAATCCAAACTGGGATGATTTATACGATGATATATAACTGGATGCTTCTCCCGCTGGTGCGGGATCAGCATGACCTGGAAGTCAGTACCATTTTCTTTTTGAAACCACCTCTTTCTCGCTTTTTCTTTTCTTTTGTATCGAGTAGTTTTGATTCATCGATTGTGCATTCGTGTTTGATTGCGTCCAACACCTCATATACATCTGCAAGTTCCTCGACGAGATGCTCATCTTCTGCTCGCGCTACCTCTTGCGCCTCTTCGATAAGCTTTTCAAGAAGTACTTTTCTAAACACTGCTCCTTCGACTGGAGCAAATGTCCACTTTTTACCTTTTGCCGCAGAAAGCTCAGGGATACGGTCACGGACGAGTTTCTGTGATTTTTTATGAATATGCTGTTCGAGTCGTGTCACGATATCACGGGTATACGATGGCAGTTCCATAGACTTAAACTCTTCAAGTGTCTTCCATGCTGTTTGCTCGAGGTCCTCGAGCGGTTTCGCTGCTCCTGATTTCCACTCACAGAGGAACAAAAGGCTAATCACGTGGTGTCCGCTTGATCGAGTGAATCCTTGCGACGAAATATATTCTATTTTGTCTGCGATTTCGACACCCGTTTCCTCATGTATTTCTCGACGCAGTGTTTCTTCAACGATGTGAAATCCATCTACCACCTCGACTTTTCCTCCAACAAAAGCCCATTCTCCGGCTGCTTGGTCATCTGTGAGACTGCGTTGTCCTATGAGAAATGTGTCGCCCTTTCTCACGATCCCATTTGCGACGACTACATGAGTGGGTATGGCAGTAGACATATCATCGAGTCATGCCGAGATAGATCCCGATATAGAAGGTCACCACGGGAAGCACGATGAAAACTACAGCAGTCAAAATCTTTGACAGAGTTGTTTCTGAGTTAAAATTTCTCTGGAAAGCCGATGGTTTTGAGCTTGATGAGCGTTTCATATATCTAACTATATCAGAAAACATCTATTTCTACTTCTTGATCGTGTCAAACGACTTCTCAACGACCGACCAGTCCATATTTGCAAAAAATGCATCGATGTATCCAGCTCGTGCTGCTCCAAAGTCCATAAAGTATGCGTGTTCGTATGTGTCTAGGGCGACGGTGGGTGTGCATCCCCAGACTGGATAACTATTCTGCGCATCACCGATGTAGTTGAATAGGCGTTTCTCTGCATAGTTCCACGCCGTCCAGACCCACCCTCGCGCTGCGATCCCAGTCGCTTTCATGTCTTTTTTGTATGCATCAAACGAGCCAAAATCTTTTTCTATTTGTTTGAGCAGCGCACCAGTCGGAGCAGTTCCGGTCCCACCCAGGTGTCGGAAATATATCTCGTGATTGACGATGCCTCCATAGGCAAATGTCATCTCGACCTTGAGCTCGCGGATGAGTGAGTAGCTCTGATTGGCCTTGGCGTAATCATCATCGGTGAGTTTTTCGAGGCTTGAGTTGATTTCGTTGTACTTGGTGATGTATCCTTGGTACAGTTTCAGGTGTTCCTCCACCGCTTTTTTTGAGATGCCAGTCATCTCAAAAATCTTAGGTGAAAAGGTTTGAGGTGTGCGGGGTGTAAACATATTTGTAGTATATCATCCGTACACATGGCATAATCAAGATGCGATTACTTATTCACATATGTCTTTATGGGAGCTGAAAATAATCTTGGGGAAGTGTTGAGTCAACTCGCAATAAAAGATGCTGGGCCAATAGCAGAATTCAACCCGGAACAAAGTAAGTTGGTAAATACTGAGCGCTGTTTTCCTGCAATCGAAGCTATAGTGAAATTTGCGCAGGATAATCATGCGCGCCACCTCGCGACAACTCCTGATGACAATATTAATAATTATTCAAGTAATAATGCATTGCAATTTTCCTTGGAAGCAAAGAAAAAAATAGAAAGTACAGGAGTTGCACGAATTCATGGCATTGCAGTAGGTAAGAAGAAGCTTCTTGACCAATCACCCCGTGCGCTTACAAGACAAGCTGATGGAGGATCTGGTACTCAACAGATGATTGACGTTTCTGTTACTAAAGATCTTAATGAGGCTTACGAAAAGTTGCAAATTTCTAGTCCATCAAGCGAGGTTGTCAGATTTCTTTATTATCCTGAGATCACTCTATCCGATCCCTCAAACTTCGATTTGCTTGTCGCCGTGAAAAAGGCGTTGAAAGACGACAAGAAAGGTGTGTCTATACGAGATTCAGGAAATACTGGCTGGACTACCATTTCTCAGAATGAGAAACTGCCCAATACACTCAGTTTTGTCATTACGAAAGACAAACGTATCCCTGTCGATAAGGGATCGGGATCCGTCAGTGTGGTTTATGAACAAGATCAAATTTATGATCTCGCTTGTTTTAGCGATGCGGAGTGGGAAAGAGCACAACTTGCAGTCGATCAGCCTGACTACGCTGCAAGATATGCCTACCTCAAATCAAAGCTATCAACAAATGATCAGGGAGAATCTTCTTTGCGTGAGGTTGAACGAAATATTGCGGTGAATGGAGATTTTGCATTGAGAGGAGAAATTTCATTGAGAGATGCTAAGCTACCTGCCGTGGTGAGTGCTCCTGAAGGGAAATTCATCGCATGGCGAAATCCAGCAAGAGCAGGTCAAATAGAGCTCATTCCCACCACTTCAAAAGACTTAGTTGAAAGAGTTATACTTTCTGCGGGTTATCCTAATGGCAATGCATATCCCAGCGCTGCTATTGACAGGTTACAAAAACTCAACGTTAAAGATAATGATTTAAGAAATTCGATTAAGCCTGAGGACCCTGTTAAAATAAGACATGAAGTTGAAGAGATCGAAATTTGTAACACGCTCGCAGAAGTAGTGCGATCGGGTCAACAATTTTCAATAAAAGTAGATCAAGAAGGAGGAGGGATATTGAATCGTGATGCCACAATAACCTATGCGTCGTTGCAACAAGATGGAACTGTCATCATAACCATGAATTATTATAGTAGAAGTAATAAGGCTTGGCTACCGATGGCAGGCGTCCAGTTTACAGAAGCTCCACCTCTTGCAGACCAGGTGAGGAATCGTCTTCAATTTGTTGGAAAGAGACGGATCGTCGTTCAATAGGCTGAGCTTTTTGACAGGCTTTTCGCTTTCCACTCCTCTATCTTCTTATGATCGCCACTCATGAGGACTTCGGGGACTGATTGACCATCGTACTCTGCAGGGCGAGTATACTGAGGAGGTTCTTTTGTATATTTGGTATATGTCTCATTTTCTGCTACACCATCTTTGGTGAACGTCCCGGGAAGAAGACGTACGACAGCATCAGTGATGACGGCAGCAGGGAGCTCACCACCCGTGAGGACATACTCACCGATTGAAATCTCTTCGTGGACGTATTTCAGGATCCGTGCATCGACTCCTTCATAATGTCCGCAGATGATCACCAGATGTTTTCGAGTGTCTGCATATTCACGTGCTTTTTTTTGAGTAAAAAGTGCGCCACCGGCTGCGGTCAAGATGACATGCGACTCATCAGTCACGACTGATTTGAGCGCTGCGTGCAGCACGTCCACTTTCATGATCATGCCGGGCCCACCACCGTATGGCCGATCATCGACAGAACCATAGGAATCAGTTGCAAACTTCCGGATATCTACATAATCCACAGTGACTGAGCCTTTTTTCTGAGCTTTGCCCACGATCGAGGTCTCGAGGATACCTCTCATCATGTCAGGGAAAAGGGTGAGTATGGTGATGCGCATAGAAAAATATGAGATAATAAGCTTGAGTTATTATAGCATCATGACAGGACAAATAATCATATATCTCATCCGCCTCTATCAAAAGACCGAGCCAGTACGGGATAGCATCATGCGTCAGCTTCACTTCCCTCGACATAGCTGTAAGTTTAATCCTACATGTAGTGAAAACATGATCATCCAAATTCGTCGAAGCGGTCCCTTCATCGGCGTCGTCAAAGGATTTCAGCAACTTCTGCAGTGCCAGTAGTCATTTCGGCATATCTTTGTTGGGTTTCTCGAGAAATGAGAGTGATATGTGTATACATCCAGGAGTCCTCCTGACTCCTGGATGTATGTACTCTACGATCTTACTCCTATGCTAGAAATTCTTTATACACATGCTCAACATCTTTATCACCTCGACCCGAAAGATTGATGACTACGACATCATCTCGCTTATACCGTTTATGGTGGGTACGGATATACGATATCGCATGAGCAGACTCAAGAGCCGGAATGATGCCTTCGGTTCGGGCAAGATAAATGAAGGCGTCTACCGCTTCCTGATCAGTCGCGTGTGCGAGAGTTAGTCTTCCCTGCTCTTTCAGATACGCGAGCTCAGGCCCCACCCCTGGATAGTCGAGACCTGATGCGGCGCTATAGGACTCCATGATCTTGCCTTCGGTATCCATAAGCGCAAGTGTTTTGTATCCATGGATCATCGCAGGTTTCCCTTTTCTCAGTGATAATCCGTGCATTTTGGTGTCTGCTCCCTTGCCAGCTGGTTCCACAACAACTAGTTCAACTGTCGATTCGCGAATAAAATCATACATAGCTCCCATGGCATTGCTTCCTCCACCCACACATGCCACGACTGCACGAGGAAGACCGAGTCCGCGACACTTTAGTTGCGCTCTTATCTCTTCACCTATGACTTTTTGAAAATCTCTGACCATAGTCGGATACGGGTGTGGACCTACCACTGAACCAAGTAAATAATACGCATCTTGACATGTATTCACGTATGTCTCAAGCGCCTCATCAACAGCATCTTTCAAGGTGCCTTGTCCACGAGTGACAGGAATAACCCGTGCGCCCAATATCTTCATGCGATAAATATTTGGTCCTTGAGATTTGATATCTCTCTCGCCCATATAAATATCACATGACATGCCCAAATAAGCAGCGATCGTCGCCGTCGCGACCCCATGTTGACCGGCTCCTGTTTCAGCGATCAGTTTCTTTTTTCCCATCCGCTTCGCCAGCAGACCTTGACCGATGACATTATTGATTTTGTGGGCACCAGTATGATTCAAATCTTCTCGTTTGAGATAGATTTGAGGACCGCCAAGATCTTGAGTCATACGAGCAGCGAAATACAACATGCTGGGACGGCCTACATACTCTTTATACAACTGTTGTAATTCACTTCGAAATTTTGTATCTTGCATCGCTTCTTCATAAACTCGTGCAAGTTCATCCATGATCGGTACGAGCGGTGGCGGTACTGATGCTCCGCCATACTCGCCAAAATACCCATGATTGTTGATTTGATTTTTTGTGGACATAAATATAAACGAAAAAATAAAAGGTTGAAGGAAAAAGAAGACTAGGCTTATCGCCAGATGAAGAGTGCGGCAGTGATTCTGATTTTCGTAGATTTCATA
>CAZJWN010000015.1:0-14173 GCA_964550105.1 uncultured Gammaproteobacteria bacterium | reverse complement strand
AGCCAATCGTGGAATTAGCCAGATCAATGTTGGCGACGGTGCCATTGGTGATTTCTGATGAAGTGATCGTTGATAGGGTGGCAAGTGATCCAAGACCCAGATTAGTTCGAGCATCAGATGCATTAGTTGCGCCGGTACCTCCGTTGAGCACTGCAAGGGTACCTGCAAGAGTGAGGGTGCCTGAGGTGGTCACGGGTCCGCCTGAGAAAGTAAGTCCAGTGGTTCCACCTGAAGCATCAATTGAGGTAACAGATCCCGTACCCGAAACTGTGATCCAGCTTGGATTTGTACCGTTTGTTGAAAGGATCTTTCCATTGTTTCCAGTCTGCGTAGGCAATAGGTTGTTCAGGGCATCACCAGCGTTAGTTGCACCAGTACCACCTCGACTGATGCCCAAGGTTCCTGTAGTTCCAGTACTGAGAGGGAGGCTGGTAGCATCAGTGAGGTCAAAAGCAGGTGTGGCATCTGCTGCTCCCAAAGAGACTGATACTCCCCCATAACTCACACTGCTGTTGGCAAGTTGCCCATTGGTGATGCCTGCTGTACCACTCAAGTCAGTGGTGGTGAGGGTGCCATCAGTGATTTCTGTCGCACTGATAGCCGACAACGTTGCAAGTGTACCGAGACCGAGATTTGAGCGTGCACCTAATGCAGTCGTTGCACCAGTACCTCCACTTGCAACAGCCAGAGTGCCAGATAGGGTAAGAGTTCCTGAGGTAGTCACGGGTCCCCCTGAAAAAGTCAGACCAGTTGATCCTCCCAAAGCATCTACCGAGGTGACCGTGCCTGTGCCCAATACATTGATCCAGCTTGTACTTGCACCATCAGTTGAAAGAACTTTTCCACTATTCCCTGTTTGCGCAGGAAGCAAGTTGGTGAGAGCACCAGCGACAGTTGTTGCTCCGGTTCCCCCACGAGCTATACTGAGTGTCCCCGAAGTGCCCGTTGCAAGGGGTAGATTGGTTGCATCAGACAAATCGAAAGCAGGCGTTGTGTCCGAGCTACCGAGAGAAAGTACTACTCCTCCATAGTTCACGCTGCTATTGGCGAGCTGACTGTTGGTTATACCAGCAGTTGCAGAAAGATTGCTTGCACTAAGACCTGAAATTGTCGTATTTACAACTCCTGTTACCCTTCCTTGGGGATCAGTCGTCAGAACCGGTATCTGAGAAGTTGATCCATACGTCCCTGCGGTACCAATCTCCTCTAGTTTCGCTATATTTTCAGAATCATCTGGAGAGTTGCCACCAAGCGACTTAACCGTTAATATTTCTCTTTCCAAAGCCCCCAACCTCGTGTTGACATTCACAGCTTGCTCATCACCTAAAAAGGTGATTCTAGATTGCTGTGGATTGAACTCAGATGTTGCCTTTGCAATTTGAAAATCAAAATCGGGCGCTGAGTTCAAGGTGTCAGCGACATTGCCGATATTCGGACCTTGCGTGTCTTGAAATTGCGATATCTGCAGTGAGTTATCGATCTCATATAGTTTTGTTGAGAGCGTGAACTGAGTGGGATCTGGTGCTTCAGCGACAAAAAATGCACTACTCGCCCGAGTACATATGATCAGCCCCATGATGAGCCCCACACCCACTCTTCGCGAGATGAGTGCGAGTGTTTTTTTCGAAATGTGGATGATTATATGGTCGTGCATGTGATTATTTTTGTGAGTTCATGATTGAGCGATAAATATGCGAATCCTCCCGAAGGTTTTCCCAAAACAAAACATTTTCTTTGGGTATCTTCATATCGCTCCCAGAGCCCTGATATTCTCCACCCTGCTTGATCAGCAGTAGTCTGCCATCGACAGGATCGATATTGTCAAAAGCTCCGACGTTCAGTGCTGCATCCGGTCCTTTGAGTTCCAGCACACTCCCTTCTTCCTGCTTCAAGTAATACACATGATCGAGAGTGATTACGTGCTGATTTGTCTCTGTGACTTTGCCAAAAAATACTTGTCCGTTTTTTAAAAATACGACTTGAAATTTCTGACTCCGTGAGCTGAAAAACCAAAAAAATCCAACACCAATGAGCGCAAGCAACGCAAAGGTCCCCACTATCAGATGAGTTTTGGTGAGACGTGAGGGCTGGCGATATACAGCTTCATACGTTTGTATCGGTGCGACCAATGTCTGCTGTATCGGGTGTTTGAGGCGTGTGTGGACCATGGGCAATATGAAAGAAAAAGCGCTATATATACCTTAGCACGATTTGAATACGAAAGTCAACTCAATTTGTGGTCATTTTCTGTTGCCTATGATTCCGTAATTTTTTTGGTCATAGACCATGACTTTTCATCAAGTAAAATACCCCCATGTCATCCAAACTATCTCTTGGTATCGTCGGACTTCCCAATGTCGGCAAATCCACGTTGTTTAACGCTCTTTTGAAAAAACAGATCGCCCTCGCTGCAAACTATCCCTTTGCGACGATTGAGCCAAATATCGGGGTAGTTGATGTGCCCGATGAACGATTGTCAAAGTTGGCAGATGTCGTCGGCACATCCAAAATCGTCCCCGCAGTGATTGAGTTTTATGATATCGCTGGATTGGTAAAAGGAGCCTCACAGGGCGAAGGACTTGGAAATCAGTTTTTGAGCCATATCAGGGAAGCCTCAGCTATCGTGTATGTTTGTAGATTGTTTGAAGATAAGGAAATCATACACGTCTACGACTCTGTCGATGCGGTTCGTGATCTTTCGATCGTTGAGAGCGAATTGATTTTTGCCGATCTACAAACAATCGAGAAGCAAAACGATCGTAAACCTCCAGTACTCCCCCCAAGTATCAATATCAAAGTCACTCCAGAGCTTTGGAAAGCAACTATTACGAAGTGTAGAGATCATCTCAATACCGGCCATCCCTTGAATATTCTTGTTTTTAGTGACGAGGAGCTTATCCTCGTAAAAATGCTCAATCTCATCACTCTGAAAAAGGAGATTTATGTTTTCAACTTATCAGAAGCACAGCTCAAGGACTATCAGGTAAACTCCTCTGCATTTATCAAAAAGTATGCATTAGAAAAACTAGTTGATAGATCGATTATGCTCAATGCAAAACTTGAATCAGACCTTGCTTCTTTTGCGCCTGACGAGGTCAGTATGCTCCTTGAGGAGTATCAACTACTTGAGTCAGGCCTCGATAAACTCATCAAAAAAGCCTACCAGACCCTTGGGCTCATGTCGTACCTCACTGCTGGGGAGATCGAAGTTCGCGCATGGACGATCCCCGTTGGCGCAACTGCAGTTGAGGCTGCTGGAGTGATTCACACTGATTTTATCAAAGGGTTTGTCAAAGCCGAAATCCTCTCCTACTCCGACTTTATTTCAATAGGTGGATGGTCTAAGGCGCGCGAACAAGGCAGAGTCATCATGGCTGGCCGAGACTATGTGATGCGGGATGGTGATGTTGCAGACTTCAAGATAGCCAATACATGAGCTTAGCACCGCGCAAGAAATTCGTCTCGCGCACTGGTTAGGATAGTGAGATCATACATCCTATCTCCTGCGAGCATATTCTGTCCTGAGAGTTTTAGTACCAACTCGTTTGATATCGATAGAGAGCATTCTGGCGGGATGCATATACTCCCACGTAGTATTTTGTGGGTCGTGTGAGTATCATGCTCATATAGCTTGCACCACTCATAGTTTTTCTTCGACAGTAGGTATCTCTTGTTCAAATTGGTGTACAAAAACACCTCAAACTCCTCTGGGCATGCCACATCGATCACAATATCGTTATATTGACCTGTTCCGATACTGATCAGGTTGTTATTTCGATACTGCTTAAACGTCTCTAGAGTCTGCAATTTGTGCGCCTTGCGCTGATATAGATGCATATATTGCATACGCAAGTCAGTGTTTACCAGCTGATTGGATCTATCTGACGATACATTTCGCACATCTTGCTTGTCTGAAATCGAAAGAGTTAGCATCACGCGTTGAATATTGTCAATCACCTTTTCATATAAGGTCGGATTGCTGTGTGATAAACTGACCAAAAGCTTTGAAATATCATCTTTATGCTTCAGATCAAAGGCATACAGCTTTTCATCACAAAAAAACACAAGAAATTTGATCTCATCAAGTGATATGACACCAGTCGCATGGGGCTTTGTGTGAACACTTAGGCCATCTAACAAGATTTTTGGATTATTTGTCAAAATTTTGATGCCATAACGCTTCGAAAAGTGTATTTCTGTCGAAATAGAAGCTAGATAGAGACTATATTTTGAGGCTCTATGAAGGGATTTCCTGTCTTCGTGATGATATTTGGGGCTCTGCAACATAGGTATACATCCATACTAGACAATCATAAATGAAAATGCAAGACCTATTTGGAACCATGAAGAATCTACGATCTCAAAATGTAGTAAGCTACTCCCCACCACCGGAAAGCGCTCATAAAGTGAAACACAAGGCCCTGCCACCCATCTTGGAACCCCTTGTGTCTGAGATACGTATTCAAAAAATCGTATATTGGCTGTATGAAAATCAGTCGAAGGATCACGCGGATAGATTTCGCATCATGTTTTGACGGTGAAACTAGGCCTTCAGATTTTGCTTTCTGTAGTCTGATCGCTTCGGCCTGACAGTATCGATGCCATCTACTCACATATCTTGGCCAGTTTGGATCTGAATAGTGATTCATTGGGTTGATGAGTGTGCCCAGCCAGTTTTTCCCCATTGTGCGACTTCGCACTGATTCAGTCGGTTCGACATTTTCATGTAGATTTTTGCAGGGAAAGTGCATGGTACCTCGTCTATATAACCGAATCGTATAGTCAGGGTATACTCCACCCTTCATCAGGAATCTACCTAAAAACTGATTTTTCCGTGGTATTTTGTACGCTATGATCTCACTCGCTCCTTGTGTCGAAATGTTTTTGAGTATCTCATCGCGTAGCTCAGGAGTGATTTGCTCGTCAGCATCAAGCTGTAGTATCCAATCTCCTTGGGCACTTTCGATGGCTTTTTGTTTCATCCGATGAAACATCGGGTCATTTTTAACAGGTAATATGCGAATTTTTGAGCCCTTGGACCGAAGTATGTCCAATGTGCCGTCCGTTGATCCGCCATCGACAACCACCACCTCATCTACCCAATCTATCGTGGAATCAATGACTCGCGAAATAGTGTGAACTTCGTTAAAGAGTGAGATGCAAAGAGAGAGCCTCATGGTATACTATATAGAGCATTAATACGTTCTATTCTACGCTATAAAAACCCCTCCGTCAAAGACACTGAAGCTGGTCATCGTCCCCCATATCGCCCTCCGTACCGTGAGTGAGCTAGTCACCGTATTTGATGATACTTTGAGACAAACGATCAGCCAGATGGCTCACGTCCTCGCCCAAGCATCAGATCCAATCGGTGTGGGTCTTGCTGCAAATCAGGTAAATGTGCTCAAACGCATATTCGTGATGCGTATCGATCCTGCGAGTCCTACACACGTATTTGTCAATCCGCAGATCGTAAAGAGACAGAAAAATAATATTCGCCAGGCTATCGCTGATCAAGACGATGAGCCACTCGAGGGCTGCCTTTCTGTGCCACGGATTTGGGCACCTATTGACCGAGATTGGATGATCCGTTTGAATTGGCATGATGAGTACCAAAAGCCACACGAGCAGGATTTCGAGGGATTTCAGGCGGCAGTGATCCAGCATGAAATCGATCATCTTGATGGTATCCTTTTTACCCAACGCGCGATGGAACAGGGCAAGCCTATCTACGAGGAGCGCGGAGGAAAACTACACGAAGTGATACGGGCGTAATATGAATGGAAAAAAGCTGCTCGCTGAGATTTGAGTAGAGTTACACCTGAAACTTGGCTACCAGCACCTTTGGTTTGCGACCGTCGGCAATGTCTTTTTTGACTCGTTTGAGAGCACGAGCGCTGATTTTGACTTTCTGCTTGATACCATCGATGAGGATGGTCACTGGTTGGAGATTTGACTTGAAAATATGTGCTGTTTTGGGAGCTCTTTTTTTCCATCGACCGCCCGCCACACCACGATGATGGGTGTGTGAGCGACCATAAAGATTGCCTTTACCAGTGATAAAACAGCGTGCCATACAAATATTGAAATTTCGCCAAGCAAGGCTATATGGTATCATGGGAATGCCTTTTTTTCAAATGAAGCATGTCTATCTATGTTAGATGTATTGTTTGCAAATCCACTCCTTGGCCTCATGTATGCGTTGGTGTTGGTTTTTTGTGTCACGATCCATGAGTTTGCTCATGCATTCACAGCCGATAAACTCGGTGATCCGACCCCTCGACTCCAGGGGCGCATCACTCTCAATCCACT
Organism: uncultured Gammaproteobacteria bacterium; assembly: GCA_964550105.1. Taxonomy (GTDB): domain Bacteria; phylum Patescibacteriota; class Microgenomatia; order UBA1406; family GWC2-37-13; genus JAGOLU01. Next base: position 7,861 of record CAZJWN010000015.1, on the reverse strand, counting down.
TGCTCATCTTGACCCGCTCGGTACGATCCTCATCGTGCTTACTGGGTTTGGGTGGGGTCGCGCGGTCGTATTTGACCCATACAACCTCGATGATCCGCGCCGGGATGGGATGAAAATCGCCCTAGCTGGACCAGCTGTGAATATATTGGCTGCGCTGATTTTTTCTCTTGTGCTGAAGCTGACCCCGCTTGGAGCTGTGACAGAAGTAAGTAGTGTCATGGCCCTGATCATCCAGGTCAATCTCAGCTTGGCATTGTTCAATCTCATACCAGTTGAGCCACTCGATGGGTTCAAGATCGTCAATGGGCTCTTGAGTCAAGAGCAGTCGTGGAAGTGGGAGAGTTTGCGTCCGTATGGGTTTTATATCTTGATTGCTCTATCGGTACCACTCTTTGGTCCTGCACCAATCACCCTCATTTTGAGACCAGTTCTCAAATTCTTACTCTCGATCTTGTTGTAGTAAGTTTATCGTCCAGCACATCCTGCACGTAGGTAGTCCGATGTGCTGCACCCCTTGTCCAGTAGTGAGCGGATAGTCGTACAGTCAGTACTTGGGCAGCTTCCCGAAGCGATCGTAGGGGTGACGATGAGCTCAATAGGAGCCAGCGTGATGCGTATTTCGTCGGGGTTTTCCTGCGCCGCTTTGGTTGGAGCGATCGTTGGTGTGACCTGCTTGGTCACGAAAGTCCAGGGATTTCCTGCGTCATCAAATGTCTTCTCCCCCACCTTGATGCGGAAATAATATGTGGTCGCTGGACGAAGTAGAGTCAAATCTACCCCATGATTTCGTGATGATATCGTCTCAGGCGCTATCAGCGTCAATGCTGTTGGATTTGTCCCATACTCGACATATCCCTGGTTTTCTATAGCGGTAGTCCAATCAAGACGAGCGGAGTCGTTGGTGATCCGACTGATGATGAGCTCTTGGGGCGCGTCGCTGCTCGCCTCGACAAACACTCCAGAAAAATAGGCGGTTGTGCCGGCGACTAAAAGTAGAAATGAAAGTGTTAGACCTATTCCCACACCGAGCCATTTGTTGTACTTATGGGTGCGGAAACTTTCCAGGGTAGCTACTTTGGTATTATCCATGATAGATGCTCAAAAAATCTATATGACTGATCTGCGTAGTATAGTACCAAAACCGATAAATAGTCCTCCTGAAATGAGTGCATAGAGGGTATTTTCAAGTGCTCCTGACTGAGGTAGTTGTGTGGTGGTGATTGGTTGCACCGTAGCCTGGCCCGTTGATGGTTGCACGCTGGTGGTAGTTCCGGCACCAGGTGTGACTGTTGTAGATGTAGTCCCATCACCGATGCTCACTGCGAGCACCTGCGCACCCGTAGCTGAACAATCGATCACATTTTGAGGATCATCAGCGGTCATATTGAGCTTTGAAGTATTTGTCTGAACATCCGTACAAAGAAACGTCATCTGACTCGCTCCTGCCTTGATTGCTTTGAAGTTGACCGTCGCTATGGTGCCTGCACCTTTACTTCCAACTGTGCCCTCAGGTAAAGCACCGATGAAAAGCGTCCCCGGGGTACTGATACTGTTGGTGATGATAGGAAAAAAATCACCTGGCTCAACAGAAACTACTTGCAATGTGTTGAAGTCATACTTCAGTTTGACATCAGCGCTATTGATGGCGTCATCTGCGCTGACATTCACCTTGACCGGAATAGTTTCGCCGATGTTTGAATTGACCGATGCAGTATCGAAAGAGAGCGAGTTGACAGCATATGCTGAGACTGGTGCTCCTACAAAAAATGTGAGTATGACAAGCGCCCCAATACAGACGCGGATATACCGAAGATACATATGTATATCGAGTCTATCATGTATCACATCTGCATGTCAATCACATTACTCATCTTGCGCAGTTGCACTGACCTTCTGAAGACCATTCGCCGATGTTGCATCGTCAAAAATCATCTTGCTTGTTTCTCTTCCCATCGAATCGATTATTTTAGGGACGATCGTACCACCAGCCCTGGGTTTAATAACAATTTCTGCGATCACATCTGTCGGCGCGAGGATCACATCCTGACTGATATTCATTTTTTTGATCGCAGTCACCGTCAGGTGAGTCGGTTTGATAAACTTGATGATATCGAACATGGGTGATTTCGCAGATACTACGTCGTAGTCTATCCCCTCCAGGGTAATCAGAGCGTCAAACCCCTGCACAGACCGTCCTTTTGAGTCGCCATACAACTTCAGTGATAGCTCCTGACCTGCTTGGACTTGCGTCAGATCACTATCTGATGTGACTGAAAAGAATGCAACTGGCGTGACCACTGGTGCAGCTGTCGGCGTCTGAGGTATCGCGCGTTTACTAGTTGCTGCAGTAGACGACAAAAACGTTCCGTTTGACTGGGACATTTTCACCAGTGACAGCCCGAGGCCAAAAAGCCCTATCATCACTCCAACGAGTATCAATCGGTAGTGATGTCGGTGAGGGTGCAATACAGGTATTTCGTCCATAGTCTAACTATATATCACTCCTCATCAATATTATTGACTAGATTTGAGATGGTGATCAAGTAATCTTGCGAGTCTATTTGTCCATCCATGTTGATATCCCCATATCGCAGTAGTTCAGGATCCTGAGATCCCAGGAATTTTCTGAGGAAGGTGAAGTCTGTCGAGTCCACTACTCCATCCTGGTGACCATCGATGAAAAGATCACCGGCGGGTAGATACACTTTAGTGAAGTCATACGGTCCATTGAGACCATTTTCAAATTCGAAAACTCCTGCGTTGTCTTTCGGACACACGTATGCGTTGTCTGGTTTTGTTTTTTCCTTGTTTGGCTCCGGCTCACAGATACGTTTTGCGAGATGCTTCGATCCTTTCACCACGAGTTTATATCCCTTTCCTGGCTTGATATATCGAGGGTCAAACGTGATGACACCCTCAAACATACCGTCACCGATAGAGATGAATTCATTCGAAACAGGGTCGATCAGATTGTTATCTGTCGGTAGGCCACCAGCCGCAAGACTCACCTTGAGCTTGGTGTAGGGCAATCGCCCTTTTATCACACTTTGCGGTCGGATTTTCATACGGATTGATACTTTGTTTGGGTCGATGTAGATCCCATCTAGATAGGATGTTTCTCCATTTGCATTGGTTTGGATCTTGATCTCAGGCTCACAGTAGGTATTGTCCGTGCGCCAGATTTGGATGCGATCTGTACCCTCGGCAGCAGGAGCTGTATAGGTGAATTTGGTTGGTGGATTTTTCAAAGTGATTCCAGTACCCTTGTCAGCTAATATTTTGTAAGCTGATCCTGTGCTCATACTGATTACCACTGCCTGCTGAGGCCTCACATAGGTCTTTTGATCGTTCGTGTCGACGTTCAGAGTCAGATCTACACATGATGGGTCAACACTAGTACTCGGGACGATATCCAGTCCTACAGTCTCAGCGATTCCATTCACGTTCTTGATAGTCATTTGTTTGCCCCGCTTATCGAGTGCGATCCCCTCAGCAGTCTTCATCACGAGACTTGTTTGTCCTGCTTCCATCGCCTTCATGTGTATCCTACCTACGCAGAACTTGTCAGTGGGAAATGTCGTGTATCCGGCCTTGCTGTAGCGCATGATCGCTCTTTGGCTCACTACTGTATAGCCCTCGGTCGCTTGGGGCAATACATGCTCAAACACATTGCACTGGGGATCAGACGTATCAAACTTCGTGACAAATACTTTCGAGCTCGGGGTCCCGTCTGAGCCGAGCATAGCACCATATCCGAAGTCAAACTCGAGTGCCGACATACCCACAAACGTACCCGACGGCACCGAGGGTTTGGCCATGATATCGATGTGAAAATCATCACCACGCTTGATCTGGCCCTCGGGTTTTTTGAAGGTGAGCTCAACTGTTCCAGACGTCCGCGCATCATATGCGGGCGAGTAGATAGTGTAGCCGGGATCAGCCTTGGTCACCTCGACGTAGTGCTGACCATCAACCACACCCATGGTCGTGCTTGGTACTAGGGTGGTTTGTATCTGGGTGTCTCCTCCGCTGGCGACGACCTCGATCCTCCCTGTCCCCGTTGTGAATCCTGCTTTGGGTTTGAAAATAGCCTTGGCGAGACAAAAGTTTGTGATGCCAGCTTGGGTATCTCCTGTAGTCTTCTGCACAGCTGCCACCATCTGCGAGGAAGCATCGGTATCGAGTGCACCGGCCCCAACGAAGGTGACGTCAATATTATCCTTTCTTGCGAGCGGCGGGGTGGGTGGGGGAGGTCGTGAGACTGCTGTTTGTCCATACTCATTACTCCCCCAACAATATGGCCGACCACCTGATTGGATAGCACAGGCATGATGCTGTCCTGCACTGACTGCAGTGGCATTGGTGACTGTTGCAGGAATGGTTGTCTTCCCACTGTCACTGGCTCCCCAACAACGGAGTTGACCACCAGATTGGATAGCACAAGTGAATCCATACCCGGCACTCACTGCTATCGCATTGGTGACTGTTGCAGGAATGGTTGTTTGCCCACTATCGTTGGCTCCCCAACAACGGAGTTGACCACCAGATTGGATAGCACAAGTATGGTAGTGTCCTGCACTCACTGCTATCGCATTGGTGACTGTTGCAGGAATGGTTGTTTGCCCATTGTCATTAGCTCCCCAACAACTGAGTTGACCACCAGATTGGATAGCGCAGGTGTGTCGGCTTCCTGCACTGATCGCTACGACATTGGTGACTGCCGCAGGAATGGTCGTCTGTCCATACTCATTACTCCCCCAACAATATGGCCGACCACCTGATTGGATAGCACAGGCATGATGCTGTCCTGCACTGACTGCAGTGGCATTGGTGACTGTTGCAGGAATGGTTGTCTTCCCACTGTCACTGGCTCCCCAACAACGGAGTTGACCACCAGATTGGATAGCACAAGTGAATCCATACCCGGCACTCACTGCTATCGCATTGGTGACTGTTGCAGGAATGGTTGTTTGCCCACTATCGTTGGCTCCCCAACAACGGGACCCAAATTCGATTGCACAGGTGTGATAATGTCCCGCAGACACTGCTAGCGCAATAGTTGGTGATGGGGTCGGTGTATTAGTCGAAGTGGGAGTAGCTGATGGTGTCAGTGTGTTGGTAGCATTGGGAAGGATTGGAGGAGTAGGCTTTCTTGTCACAGTGGGAACTCTTGATGGAGTGGGTGTATTGGTCGCCGCAGATACGGTGATAGGTGTCGGAGCCACGCGCTGCATGACATCACAGGACAGGTCTGTCTCATCAAATCGATCAAAGGTGAGTTTCGCCGTGTCATACTTGAGGTTTACAGCGAGAGCCGAAAGGACTGTGTTTACCGGCTTTGACACCATGATTTTGACTGGTATGTCTCCTCCGGCCGCAGGTAGCGAGGTGATATCGGACTCCAAAGTGATCTGAACATCATGAGTCCCTGCAGTCACCAAGGTGAGATCATTCGAAGGATTTGGATTGAGCCGAAGCCTCGCAATAGTTGCCTCTCGCGTCTGTACCACGAGATACACTAGTGTGTTGAGCACGACGAGTACCATCGCGAGGGCGACGATGACTCGACGATTGGGAGAAGATATAAAACGTATGAACATATGGTTACACGCAACACAATTTATCGGACTTGAACTGCCTGATATCCTATTTTCCAAATAGCAAAATCATCTGCACCCACCGTACCGTTGCCATTGAAATCAGCCAACAAAGTCGCAACTAAGTTCGTTTTTTCACGGATAAACTGAGCAAAATCATGAATAAGATCGATCTGACAATCCCCGTTTGCATCACCAAGTGACTTGAAGAGCGGTGGACTGTTTGCGCTGCAGGTCGCCGCTGTACCGATGCCAGTTTTTGCCTTTGACACACAGCTGTTCATACCATATAGTCTCGCTTCTCCTATCCATAGCCCCACCATCATTGCGGTAGTCGGCGACCAGCATCCAGTGTCATACACGGATTGATTGTTTTTCCATGGGACCCAGCCGCCTGACACTGCATTTGCTCCACCGGCTGAGCTCGCATTTGTGTCGCTGGGAGTGGTCACTGCAGGCGTCCACCATCGCTGCTCTAGGTAGTCACGATCGAGGACTTTGCCTGTGGCTACATCGACTACCCGAGCGCACATCTTCTGCGGAGGCGAAGATCGAAAATATTGACCATACTGCTTCCAGTTGCTTGCGTTACTATCGCCATACTCAAAGCGGATGCCTTGTGTCGGGCAAAGAGCTTGAGTTGCGGTGGTGATCTCGTAGGTAGCAGTCGTCTCGGTACAGCCGGGGGCTGATACGGTGTACTTGAAGTCTCCTGCGTCCCCAATAGTTTCCGTACGAGCATCTGTTTTGGTCTGACACATAAAGTATTTGCCAGATGAGACCCACGTGCAGATATCGCTATTGTGCGCAAGTGACGTCGATGTTGCAGTGGTCACATAAGTACTCAAGATGCGCACTGCAGAGCCCCCCGTCGTCGCTGTCTTTTCCCATTTGATAGTGACGGGCGCTGTTGCCAGTGCATTTTGTATCGAGTTGCCCCCAGACTTGATCTGGTAAAATCGTTTTGTATACCCATTGGCGCTTCGGATCGTATCGGCACTTGATCCCCACATAGTTCCGTCAGCACTCGCTTGGATTTTCAGATCAGAGTATGCACAAGCAGAGTCGTCCGCGGGAGTTCCTGCAAATAGCGAGGCAAAGTAGGCGTTTGCTTCGGTCACGATCGGCTTGAAGTACGACATATCCTGCTTGATGTTTTTCATCGTTTCGATGTACGATCGATCGTAGGCCCAGTACCCTACCGACATGAACTTGTTTGAGACTGTTCGCGCTATGCCGAGTTGTTTTTTGATTTGGTCAAGCGTCGGCTTGGGTACCAATGTAGTGAAAGAAAGTGTGCCATCATCGGATGTCCATGCCTCTGGAAGATAGTATCCAGGAGCCCACACGAGATATTCTTTTGTGGGCGAGTTTGCGGGATGTGCGTCCACGAATGCCTGCAACTTTTGTTGGTATTCCTGCTCGGTAGCATCAGCATCATGCAGATAGTATGTCAAAGCTTCTATATCGGCGACATTCAGGAATTTTTTTGTGGTTGCGTTTGTTAGGACATATGATGACAACGCACCTATCGTTTTATGATTGGGGTCTTGTGCTTTGATATAGGTATTGAGATTTTTATATTGTGTAGACCGTGCATCTCCCCCATCATCTGGCTCATCACAGAGCAAATATCCATAGAGTGCAGGATGATTTTTTGCGATGGCGAGCAATGAGTCGAGTTTAGTCTTCCAGGCAGATTCAGCAAAGTGATCGACGAGTGCGTTGCAGCCAGGATCGAGCAAGAGGATGGTTTTCACTTGTTTTGATTCTGCTTGGTTGAGCACATATGTCGTCCGTGCTAGGTTGTCATAGAGCACTTCAGCGATAATCGTGTTGAATCCCATCTCTTTAATGAGCGGGGTAGTCCCGCCAAAGACAGTTTCGAAGTTGCTATTCTTGTCATATACCCAGAGTGCGATAGGGTTGAATGCTGAGGGGGTTCCACTGCCACTGGGGGTAGGGCTCACTGTCGGTGTAGGAGTGTTGGTTGCTCCGGCAGGAGGAGGTGGATTTTGACATGCATTGCAGTTGTTAGGGGCCGGGCAAGCTGAAGTTTGCTGAAACGACTCACAATATGCATTTCCATTAACACACCGATAACAAGTATTTACTGAGGGTCGACAGGTGCCTACGGTACAGCTTCCCCCAACTCCTCCAGGTCCATTGCAATATGCGCCAGCTCCAGTACACGTCTGACCCGTAGGACAACAACTCGAATCAGCGAAGGCTTGTCGCGAGTTTAGTTGGCTAATCCCCATCAA
>CAZJWN010000014.1:10168-14278 GCA_964550105.1 uncultured Gammaproteobacteria bacterium | reverse complement strand
GTATATTCAAAATACGTGACTAAATACGAAATCGTTCAAAAAACGGATCGGGTCGGAGTAACACCTACCGCGGGGGCAACAGATGCGATATCACCCACTACTGTCTTGGGTGCTCCCACGAGTTCGCCATCTGCTGTCAGTCCGACCACGGCCACTGTGTTGCCGACTTTGACCCCGACTCTTTCAGCAGTTCCTGTCGTATTTGAAGCTGAGGGTACATTTGTAGCGAGCGAAAAAATGGCACTCAAAGCACGTTGGTCAGAGCCATATATCATGTATCAGACTGAGCTTGGGCAAATCGTATCTAGCGTCAAATTCGCAAAAATCGCCACCGCACCGGGCTATGGGTATACGTTTGAGGCTATCATGTCTGGTGGCGGCAATGAGAGCTCACTCATAGCCGTGACAGGTGATACGCCTGAGTGGTGGGTACCGGGATGTATGGTAGCGTGTCCATTCTCTGACGCATTTAGAGCCAGATATCCTGAAATAGTGGCAAAATCAAATAATCCGTGATCTCTACTTTCTTATAAGCTTGGCTTCGAATTAGGACGTATAATATGCTTGGTCATGTTCTAATGATTACGGAATGTAGTTCAGATGGTAGTCCGCCTATATTCGGAGCATAGTTCAGATGGTAGAACACACGGTTCGGGACCGTGAGGTCGTGGGTTCAAGTCCCACTGCTCCGACAAAATATGGCGGACGGGACCGTGAGGTCATGGGTTTCCTCCACAGGCGGACAGGCAAGTCCCATCATTCCGACTCAATATAGAAGCACAATCATGCCCGGATAGCTTGTTATATGGAGCATCAAAGGCAATTACCCTTGACAACATATATCTATATCATATAGGATCATAGTTGTATGAAGAAAAAGCAGGGCTCAAAGCACGCCAAGCATCATGCACATCATCAAAGCGACCTGACCTTCTCCATTTTTTTCTGCGTTGCTGGTGTTGGGATACTCTTCTTACTTTTGACTCTTTCCTAAATAAACTTGTTTTAGCTTGTTTCCAAGCGCAACGGCGAGTATCGTTGATACATATACGACTAAGCAGAGTAGCCAAATCGATATTTTGTGATGAGGAAAGGATAGATTGATGATCGTGGTGATGATAAGGTGAGTGAAAAATAGCTCGTAGGAATATGTGCTGCACCACCTCATAAGTGGTATGACATAGGAGCGCCACCATTTTTTTTCCAACCATTCGTTGCTCAAGTACTCTACACACATAAAGGCTGTCACCATAGTCCATATTGAATAACTAATATGGAATATGTCCGGAGGGTACTTGTGATAGTACGTACCCAAGTTGGTATGCTGTGACACAAGTGTGAGTAAGATCACCCCCCATACGCTCAGTGACCCAAAAATGATGGTCAGACTATCGGCCCACCTCCGTTGCCGATAGAGATCTATCACCCATCGTGCGATGAGTACGATGCTCAACCAGCTTCCCGTCATCCATAGTCGATAATTCGCATTCCACCATGGGCGATTGAACTGGTAAAAACATGACAGAACAAGACTCAGGGCCATCAGAACAAAATACATCTTGCGATTGTGTATATATAGTCGGTCGGTCAGAGGAGTGATCACCGCAAGCAAAATGAACAGTAATACTAGCCAATGAAAATCGATACCACCCGTCAGGATGCTATTTTGCACAAAATACATCATGTTGAGTTTGTGGGGGGTAAACCAATAGATGACCGCGGTATACACACCAAAAAATATGTAGTAGGGTATAAGCAGTCTTTTGACACGTTTCCCTATATATTTGAGATATGTCTGCAGATCAAATGGGGTCTCTGGCATCTTACCCACTGCGACTGAACAAAGCAGAATCACAGAGACGGCAAACTGTAACCAGTTCCATCCCCAAGCAACCCATGGTATCCCGAGATAGCGAGGCGCGATATGGAGAAATATGATGATGAGAATCGATGCGCCACGAAGGATATCTACGGCATGTTGACGATCGGACATACAGATATTGTAACTGATCGTACATATTACAGCCAAAACTATTCATACACGATCAACGACCCAAATAGTTGCTCAATGAGGTAAAATGTGCCATGCGCATCTACAATACACTCAGTCGGACAGTCGAGGATTTTAAGCCACTCCATGGACATAAAGTTGGTTTGTATTGCTGTGGTCCGACGGTATACGACTTCACTCACGTGGGCCATCTGCGCAAGTATACGATGGATGATGTGCTGAGGCGCACACTGAAATATCTTGGATATGAGGTAAAACATGTTATGAACATCACTGATGTTGGACATCTTTCAGATGATGCCGATAGCGGTGAGGACAAAATGGAAAAGGGTGCCCGCAAATATGGCAAGACCGTGTGGGAAGTCGCCGACATGTACACTGAATTTTTCAAACGATCGATGCATCTGATGAATGTGGCAGATCCTGATGTGACAAGTAAAGCGACAGAGCATATCGCAGGGATGATTGAGATGATCAAAACGCTGAAAAGTAAAGGGTATACTTATGAGACGAGTGAAGCAGTGTATTTTGATACGACAAAATTTGCTACCTACGAAAAGCTCTCAGGTCAAAAACAAGACGAGAAACAAAAAGCTGTACGTACCGAAGTCGTCGATGATGCAAGCAAAAAACATCCCGCAGATTTCTCGCTGTGGTTCAAACGGGTAGGTAAATTTGCAGATCATGCGATGTATTGGAGTTCACCGTGGGGTGATGGCTTCCCGGGCTGGCATATCGAGTGTAGTGCGATGAGCAGACAGTATTTGGGTGACCAAATCGATATACATACCGGTGGTATCGATCACGTTCCAGTTCATCATACCAACGAAATCGCACAGTCTGAAGCAGCTACTGGCAGCCACCCATTTGTGAAGTATTGGGTACATCACAACATGCTTATGGTTGAGGGCACCAAGATGAGCAAATCACTTGGAAACTTTCTCACGATTGACGATATCATAAACAAAGGCTATCATCCGATGGCACTCCGCCTGCTATTTCTACAGACGCATTATCGCAAAGAAATGAACTTTACCTGGGCTGCACTCGAAGCTGCACAAACTGCATATGATCGATTTGTAGAAAGATTGGCTTTAGATAGCGCAGTAAACACTGATCTGGATACGCAATTCAAAGCAGCACTCAAAAATGATCTCGACACTCCGGTAGCACTTTCAATACTTCTCAATACCAGAAATCATGATCAGGCAGTGCGCTTCGCAAGTATATTGGGCTTGAAGATAGAAACAGCCTCAAAAATAGATGTGGCAATACCCCAAGACATATCAGCACTCGCTAAGCAAAGAAATGAAGCAAAGCAGATGAAAGACTTCGGTTTGGCAGATGAGCTACGTATCCAAATAGAATCAAAAGGGTACAAAGTGCTCGATACCAAAGATGGTGCCTATAAAGTAATTCGTGTATAATCATACCACTATCCTAGGATAGTGGTATGAACACATTTCTATTTTCCATCTGCTTTCTCGCAGTCGGCTCTCTCATCACTAGTTTTGTTTGGGCCACGACTTCAGGCACTATCAGCAAACGCGTGCATTCACTTTTTTCTGGTGCACTATTGATCCAATTTTTTGCAAATATTCTTCACTTGGTTTCGGGATTTATCTTTCCATTGCCACTAGAGCTTGACGTGCCGATACGATCTCTAGGACTCACAATATTTACCATCGGGGTTTTCATAGCTGTCTGGGCAAAATACACCATGACCCATAACTGGGGAGTACCTGGCCAACATGATGAGCAAGTCCAAAAAGATCTAGTGGTTGGTGGACCATATCTCTATACTCGCAATCCCATATATCTTGGGGCAATACTCATGAACTTTGGTACTGCTATAGCGCTCAAAAGCTCTTTTATATTCATTGTGTTTGTCATCTATAACTATTTCTATACGCAGGTATTGATCGAGGAGAAGCTGCTCAAAAAAATATTTGGAAAACAGTATTTACTGTACTGCAAAAAAGTCCCCCGTTTCATATAGAACTGCTTTATAGACTTTGTGGACATGGATCCTCGATCTCGCTCTCGCGCATGTCGAGGATGACACCTTAGTGTCACTTTATGGACATGGATCCTCGATC
>CAZJWN010000014.1:0-10068 GCA_964550105.1 uncultured Gammaproteobacteria bacterium | reverse complement strand
TCAACTGGCCGTGTGCCACGATATCCATGCACTAGTTGTGCAAGCTTACTTTTTTGTAGTACGTATTCAGTATATGCGAAGCTGACTGGTGAAATCAGTTGGATCGATTCATTGATCAGGTTGGTCAGAAGCCCTCCTATACCTACGATGATCACCGGCCCAAAGATAGGATCCCTTTTTGCGCCTAAAATGAGCTCATAACCCCGTATCATCTGTTGGATAAATACGTTCTGAAACCCCTCGATTTTCTGCATAGAAATAAAAGTTTCTTCTGCTTCTTTATATGTGTTTATGCCCACTCTCACTCCACCCGCATCGCTTTTATGGGTGACAGATGATGAGGAAACTTTCATAACGATGGGATACTCAACATGAGACAAAACATCATGTAGAGATGTGTGGTCTGATGCGAGATGGTATGGTGCCAAGGAAATCCCGGCTTTTTGTAACGCACTGTATGATTCAGTCAATGAAAGTACACGCTGCTGACCTTGCTTGGTGACTGACACAGATGGCTTTGGTATGACGGAAATATGCTGGGGTCGCTTTAGTCTTTCGGCATATACACCGATAGATTTTATTACCAACTCAAGATCTGTAAAAAAAGGCATCTGATTTGACTCTAATATCTTTTGGACTGATCCCATAGATGATCCTCCGAGAAAGACCGGAAACAGAGGATGGGGGAGAGTAGTTTGTAATCCTACCAACGATTTTGCCGTATCTTCGAGTTGGGTATTCGCTTGCGGTGTCACGATGACAAATACTCCACCTGTATTTTCCTCATCACCTGTCTCAGCCACTGCTGCTGCAAATTTTGATGCATCAGCATCTCCCCTCACGTCATAGGGATTCGGGGCAAGAGTATCATTGGGGACGATAGACTTCACATGGAGCTTGTTGAGTACGAGTCCGGCTCGATCGATAGCATCAGCTGCGAGCACACCGCATCCACCTGCATTAGTGATGACGATCATCTTATCGCTCTTTGGTAATACATTGAAGTTGGCGATTTGAATATAGGTGATCAGCTCAGTGATCGTATGAGCGCGGATGGCGCCGCATTGATGCAAAACTGCATCAAATATCACGTCGTCTCCTGCGAGACTACCGGTATGTGATACTGCAGCTTGGGCTCCAGCGACACTGGTGCCTGACTTGATGATGATGACTGGTTTGTGTCGCGTGGCCTCAGCGAGTACGTGCTTGAACCGTGCACCATCGTGGATATCTTCTAGATACATAGCGATGACATGTGTATGATCGTCTTGTGCTAGATACTCGAGCGTATCACACTCGTCGATATTTGATTTGTTTCCTAGACTAAAAAAGTAGGAGAAGCCGATGTTTTGGTGTGCTGCAAATTGGTCTATGAGTACACTCCCGATAGCACCTGACTGCGAGATGACTCCAACATGCCCCACAGGTACTGGCCCCACAAGAAAGGTCGTGTTGAGGCCCGATATCGTGTTGATAAACCCAGCACAGTTTGGACCAAGTATCTTCACTCCAGTGTCTGAGATGATGTGCTGCAACTGAGTTTCTCGAGCTATAGACTCAGTGTTTTTTTCTTCTTTGAAACCAGCTGCGAGGATCACAGCTGATTTGCATACATCTTTGGCTTTTTGCATCTCTTGAAGTGTGACATCGGCAGGAGTCGCAAAAACCACCAAGTCAACAGGTGTAAGAAGCTCAGATAGTGAGGTCAGTGTTTCGTGTCCCAGCACTTGACCCCCATGCGGGTTGATAAAATGCATATCATGCATATACCCTTGTAGCAGCATGTTTTTGGCGACGAGGTGCCCAACCTTGTGGAAGTCCTTGGAGACTCCCACAATCGCAACAGATTTTGGTGAAAAAAAATGATGGAGATCAGACGATGCCATACCACATCAGACTACCATGAAATCATGCGTACGACAAGCGAAAGAATGAAGATTTCTCGCCATTTTAGGCGAGTTATCAGTTAACCCGCCGTTTTAGGCGGGCTCCCAATCTTATTGTTCGAACTCTGGAGTTGTCTCATCGCCATTTGACACAGGAGCCGTCGCTGACGGCGATGGTCCACGGTCATTCACCCACATGATGTAGGTGCAACCAGAGGCAGTTTTTGTCTTTGAGTCCCATTTGGCAGTTGAGCACTTCTTGAGCTTTCGTCCACTTGCGGTCGTCTGCATCACGAGTTTGGCCCCACACTCAGGACAATCCTCAGTGAGCAGTTCGGGCTTGTCCATCCAATCAACATAGTCACATCCAGTCGACTTCTTTTCGACTTTGTCCCAGCCTCCTGTACTACATTTTTTCATTTTTTTTCCACTACGAGTCGTTTGCATCATCAGTTTTGCTCCACATTTTGGACACTTTTCATCGAGCTCCATAGGCGGATCATTGATCCACTTTACGTATCCACAGCCTTCTGTCTGTCTTGTAGTAGGGTTCCAGTTGCCCGTGCTACAGCGCTGAAGTTTTTTGCCCGATGGTGTAGTTTCAACTGGTTTGAGATCTGATCCACATGTGGGACACTTGTCTGTTGTGTTCATATTGATAAGTAAATAGGTAATTGACGAACCAGACCAGTATCTGTCATTTTGTTCGAGATTTCAAGTGCAGTACATATGCTTTTTCGTCCATCAGTTTGGATAAATCATCCATGCGCTGGATAAAGAGTACACCATCGAGATGGTCATATTCGTGGAGGAATATTCGGGCTACAAGACCACTCATCTCAGTTTTTACTTTTTTATGATACTGATCATGGTAGGTGACAGTGATAGATTTAGGCCGAGCTACCGGACCAAATACAAGACCTTTTGAGGTAGTGATTGAGAGACAACCCTCCAAATCTGTCTCAAGCTCATTTGATACATCGATAATCTTTGGGTTAATCACAACTACTTTACCAAGCTGAGGTAATTGTGTACGAATGAGAGTGGGGTGAATATCCATCAAAAACATCCGAATCGATTGGCCGACCTGTGGAGCAGCGAGACCCACTCCCTGCGCCAAAAGTAGAGTTTTTGACATGCGCGAGATGAGCAGATCAATATCAGCGTGTTGGGTGACTGGTTTCGATTTCGTCCACAAAATAGGATCTCCGAGCTGATGTATCTGCAGAGGTCGTATACGGTGTACCTGCTGCATAGGTTTTTTGGGCATAGTTTATTATACAGCTACAATGTGTACATCATGAAGCAGTATGACCTACTATTTAAGACTCACAGACTCTCGCTATGCACTCCAACTCAATCCGAGCATCACGAGGAAGGCGCGCCACCTGGACAGTTGATCGTGCAGGGCGGTGATCGCCAAAGGCGGCAGCATACAGATCATTAAATTTTTTGAAATCATTCATGTCTGCGAGAAAATTGGTCGTCTTGATGATATCTCGGAATGTCAGCCTTTTTTGGGCGAGTATGTCTTGCATATTTGCGATGATTTCAACCATCTGTGCTTCGAGTCCCTCAGCAAGCTGACCTTCTGCATCTACACCGATGACTCCTGAACAGTACAACAAACCATCAGCTACTACGGCCTGTGAATAGGGGCCAATTGCTTTGTAGCGTTTTGCGGAATTGATGAGTATCATAAGTTGAATATTTAAATTGTAGGCGGCAGATAATCATACCAATAGATTGAATACGAGATCGTCACTCGTAATTTTTTTGTACGAAAGACCTATCTTATCCATTTTATTCAATAGGGGAGTGATGTCTTCTTTGCTCTTGAGCTCTATACCCACCAGAGCAGAACCGCGCTCTTTATTGGTTTTTTTCAGATATTCAAACAGTACGATATCGTCGTTCTTACCGAGCGCATGATTGAGAAAATCTCTGAGCTGACCCGGCTTCTGGGCAAACTCAATCAAAAAATAGTGCTTGAGACCTCGATATACGAGACTTTTTTCAAGTATTTCTGGATATCGAAGCAGGTCATTGTTGCCTCCACTGATGACACAGACGACAGATTTCCCTTTGATCTTGTTTTTGATCAATTCCAGCGCAGCTACTGCGAGCGCGCCTGCGGGCTCTGTGATGATGCCTTCAGACTGATACAGCTCTATCATCGTGGTACAGACGAGCCCAACAGGACATACGACGATATCATCCACACACTCCTTTGCTATTTCAAGTGTTTTTTCACCGACGGTTCTGACTGCAGCTCCATCAACAAACGTGTCAAAGTGATCAAGCGTCACTGGTTTGCCCACCTTCAAGCCTTGATTCAAGCAGTCAGCCAACTCTGGCTCACTACCGATGACTTTGGTTGATGGGGAAACAGATGCGAAGTAACTCGAGACTCCAGAGATCAGACCTCCTCCACCTACACAACAGATGACATAGTCAATTTGGGTGTCCTCGCGAGTATAAGCGTGGCGATCTCGTGAATGTAACGATGGGATTGCCACGTCGCTTCGCTCCTCGCAATGACGATTGAATTGACTTTCGATTTCGGCGGCTACTGTACCTTGTCCTGCGATGACCTCAAGATCATCAAATGGATGGATGAGGGTAGCATGACAATCTGTGCAATACTGCGATGCAGCTACTTTTGCTTCATCAAAAGTACTTCCGAAAAGTTTTATTTCTACATACTTTCCTCCAAAATTCTTGACCTTTTCTACTTTTTGATTTGGGGTGGTGGTGGGCATGAATATCACTCCTTTGACTTTGAGTTGGGTACATGCATATGCGATACCCTGCGCATGGTTGCCCGCAGATGCACATACGACACCCCGCTTTCTTTGTGATGCAGAGAGAAGCGACATTTTATAAAATGCTCCACGTATTTTGAATGAGCGTACCGTGGTGAGATCCTCACGTTTTACATAAATCTGGGCGTCGTACTTTGTAGACAATCTTTTGTTAGGTTGCAATGGCGTTTCCTCCATGACAGTAGTCAAAAAGCGCTCAGCTTTTTCTATCGAAGCTCTTGGGGTTTTCATAAAAAAATAAATAAATATTATTTGGACATACTGAGTAACTTTTTGGTATCTTCGATGTCTACTTTCACCAATGCGATTCTTCCCGATCTGACAAACTCTTTGACCCCATAGCTTTTACACATTTTTTGAAGATTGTCTATTTGTTCAGAGGTACCAGATATGGATATAGTGGTGTCTGATCTAGTGAAGTGGACAATGTGTGCTCCAGACAGCCTCACTATCTCGTTCACCTCTTTTCTTTTATGTGGTGTATTGGTGCTGACCTTGATGAGGGCAACTTCACGTATAGTGAGTTGTGAGTCTACCGCATCTACGACCTTTACCACCTCGATGATTCGGTAGATTTGTTTGACTATTTTTTCAACAAGTGCTCCATTTGCGTCAACTGTGATAGTAAATCGTGATAGTCTGTTTTCTTGGCTTTCTGATACGGTGAGAGACTCGATATTGATCCGCCGGCGCAAAAACAAATCTGCTATTCGATATAAAACTCCAGGTTTGTTTTCGGAAAATACCAAGATTGTGTACAACATAAGATAAATTCTAAAATCTAATAAATACCTGTCTTTAACCCACTCACATAAAATATTCTATAGATTATTTGCGTTATCCACTGTTAGGTATTAATTTTAAATTTATAATTAATATTTTTACTATTATTCATTTCAGCTGTACTTCATCGACACTTGCGCCAGTCGGTATCATCGGAAATACATTTTCAAACTGTTGGCAGACGATCTCCAATACATATGGTCCTTTGTGATCGAGCATAGTCTGCAATGACTTTTTGAGTTGTTTTCTTTGTGTTATCTTCTTTGCCTTGATCCCGTACCCTCCACAAATTTTTATAAAGTTGGGATTGTGTAGATGTGTAAAGCTGTACCGTTTATCAAAAAATAACTCCTGCCACTGCCTGACCATGCCGAGGTGATTATTGTTCAGGATGATGACTTTGAGGGGTATTTGTTCCTGATCGATCGTCCCCAGCTCTTGTATGGTCATCTGAAAGCAGCCATCTCCAATCAGAGCGATCACTGGTCGATCTGAGGCAACTTGTGCTCCCATCGCGGCCGGGAGAGCAAACCCCATCGTGCCCATACCTCCACTGGTGATGAGACTATTTGGTTTCTCAAACTCGTAGTATCGACATGTTTTCATCTGGTGTTGCCCGACATCAGGGACGATCACTGCGTCGCCATGGGTCAAGTCAGACAAGAGATGGACCACCTCGGCCATCTGTATTTGCCCGGATTCAGGACGTGTTTCTTTTTCGATGACTTGCTGGAATTCAACTTCATAATATTTTTTAAAATCGTTGAGCCACGTCGATCTATCAACTTTCCTTATCAATGGCATGAGATCTGCTAGTGCGCTCTTTGCATCAGCTACGATAGGCACGTGTGTCTGTACATTTTTGTGTAACTCCGCGGGGTCTATGTCAATATGTATGATCTTGGCTTGTGGAGCGTAGTCCTTCAATCTTCCTGTGACACGATCATCAAATCGCATACCGACCGCGCAGATCACGTCGGCTTTGTTGGTCAACATGTTTGGTGCATAGTTACCGTGCATCCCTAGCCAACCGACATAGTTTGGATGTTTTGTGGGCATCGCAGAGAGTCCGTGGATCGTCACTGCAACTGGTATATGACCTTGTTCTGAGAGCCGTATCAGTTCGGCAGACGCATGGGATATGAGTACACCGTGTCCGGCGAGGATGTATGGTCGTTTTGCTTCATTGAGCAGTTTTGCTGCAATTTGTATTTGTCGTGGATTGGCTTTTGTGACTGGCTGATACCCAGGTATATATACCGAGGATACTGGAGTATATTCGACTTTTTCAAATTGTGCATCCTTGGTGATGTCAATCAATACCGGACCCGGACGCCCGGTACCTGCTATATGATATGCCTTGGCGACGACTGTCGCGATCTCACTCGCTTTGGTCACTTGGTAGTTCCATTTTGTGATGGGGGTAGTGATACCGATGACATCAGCCTCTTGAAATGCATCCGAACCCAAAAATACCGATGAGACCTGACCAGTGATACACACAAGTGGGACTGAGTCCATCATAGCATCAGCTATACCTGTGACGAGGTTTGTGGCACCGGGACCAGAGGTGGCAAAGCATATGCCCGGCTTGTTTCGCACACGTGCCCAGCCCTCTGCCGCATGTGCAGCTCCTTGCTCATGTCGCACTAGAATGTGCCTGAGTTTGTCTGAGTAGTCATACAGCGCATCATATATGGGCATGATAGCACCACCTGGATAGCCAAATATCGTATCTACACCCATGAGTAGCAGTGACTCGAGCAGTATCTGGGAACCAGATAATATTTGTGGTGTGGTGGATGATGCGTGTTTCATGTGCTATTGGTAGTTGTCAATTGTTATCGAGATTACATGTGATGATGTGCATATACAAAAAGCCCCCGCTTGCGGCGGGGGTTAAGTTTTTCTTTTACGAAAGACCTCCTCCGCCTCATGCGGTAATAAGAAGGGCAATGATAAAAGAAGAACAACGTTTCATGTGACTGAGAGATAGTATAGCAGAACTCACTCAATTGTGAAACATGCAGTATCTGAGCTCATAATGGTACAGGTCTCATATCGGCAGCATGTGTGCATTGAGGTTTGTGTTGCGTATTGCAAAGTGTACAATTGGCAGAATGAGATTTTCGTTATTCACGGTTTTGTTGCTGCTGGTTCTGTTTTTGTCAGTAGTAGTCCGTACGCATGACTTAACCAACTCACCAAACGGTTTGAATATCGACGAATCACAAAATGCATATATAGGCCGATACATCATCGAAAACGGACACGATGTGTACGGTCAAAAGTGGCCACTATTTTATGCGGATAAACGCGGGGATTATCCTCCGGTTGTTCCGATGTATTTTGCTGCACTGGGAACATATATCTTTGGTCCGACTATCTTTGGCGCACGGATAGTGCTTGCACTTTTTGCTGCACTTACGGTCATACCCGTTTTTTACCTCGCCCTCTGGTTTTCAGATAAAAAAAAGTGGGTCGCTTTGGCAGTCGCCTTCGTATTCGCTCTCAATCCATGGCACATATCACTTTCGCGGGTGGCCACTGAAGGCACTCTCGCCCTTTTCTTTTTTTCTCTGGGCATGACGCTGATAGTGTATGGGACGGACAGAATACGTTCCAAGCGACTTCTCATCGTCACCGGATCTGCGCTCACTATCTTCTCCATGCTCATATATCCTTCGTTTCGGATTCTTGTTCCTATCAGTCTGAGTACGGTGAGTATCTGGTACTGGCTCACCGCCAAGAAATATTCTCGAGTCATGCTTCTTTTTGTTCTGTTGTCTATTTTACTCGTTGCATATACAAGTAGTACGGAGTGGGGCAAGGGTAGGTTTGTACAGACTTCATATTTTAAACTGGAATCGACTCACCAGGATAATCCATTTGCAAAGTTTATTTTTAATGAAGAAAGTGCACTGGTAGCTCGATTGTTTTACAACAGATACGTATACGTTGTATATACATTTGTAAAAGAATATTATCAATATTTTTCGCTTGATTTTCTCTTGGGGCAACGTGGACAACCAGTATGGTTCACCACCTCCCTGGGTGGACTGATGTTGATATCGCATTTTATATTGATTGGTTTGTATCTACTGTACAAAACCATCGCGCGGACACCACTTGAGATCGATAGAAAAAAATGGGTTTTACTGCTCATCCTCACTGCGCTTGCACCTATACCTGCGGCGATGACCAACGAGTTGACGCCGAGTCTGCATCGTGCCGTGCAGATGTCTATGTATCTGTCACTACTCACTATACCCGCACTCTGCGTGCTCCTCGGCAATAAGCGTCGCCTGCTACCCGCTCTGGTATTTGGACTTATCGCTGGTGTTGAATTGATATTTTTTATCCATACCTATTTTGCACATATCAACCTTTCTGTCGGTGTACAGAGACAAACGGGCAGATATGAGATCATTCAATACCTCAGTCAAAACAAATCAAAGTATGCCGATGTCATCTGGTACAACTCTGGATGGCCTCAGATGGACTATCTATACTTCACCGGACAATTTCGGTTGGATCCTGCCTATCGATTCACCTTTGATCTACAGATGCCGCATTATGAAAATATTCATTTCTTCCGCGCCGATTGTCCATCTCCTACACAACGGCTCATGTATGATGAGTTGAGCAAATCTTTCGATATGACTTCTGAAAAAGTGAATGCATCACTACTTGTGACTACGTGTGATTTTCTCAGCAGCTCACCTGGTGATGGGTGGAAGCTCTTGCATACAATCTACGGAAAAAACAGTATGGCTATGTACCACGTCTACGCACAATGACTTGCTTCTGCAGGAAGTCTTATATCAATCGCATGCACTACGGGGAAACAAGTCAATCAACGGATTGATTCATCATGGGGTAGGTGTCACATCAGCCGTAGGTGTAGGACTGCTGCTAGGTGATGGAGTGGGGGTAGACGTCAGCGCGATAGGTGTCGCCGTAGGTGCTTCAAAACCTGAGATATTTACCGTCAGCTGAAGTGATTTGGTTTCGGACTTATTGCCCGCTTGATCGGTGAGGTAATACACAAAGGAGTGAAGTCCATTGAATATATTGTCAGCACATGCAGCGCCAGCACCAGTGACAGTGGTGCTTGCCCTCGCATCAAATGAGTAGGTAAGCGTTATGTTTTCTGTTTTGCTTTTATTATCTTGGAGTGGGGAAAATATCACACAAACTTTGCCCCCTGTAGCTCGGGCCAGCTCGGCTCCCGGTAGTGGGTACAGAATCTGTGCTTGAGGCGCTTCTGTATCTGTTGCACTTTCAGTGATCCTCAGGATGTTCGCTGCCCGACTCGTTGGGGCAAGTGTCAATCCAAGTGATGGAGGAGAGATCCCTGGTGTGCCACCGATGCGTCGACCATCCCCATCGCGAGGTACCGGTGTGCTCAGTATGATAGTTTTTGTTGGGGTGAGCACAAGAATTGAGTCGCCCTGGCCGTACTCAGATAGATTGCCAAATAACACCATCACTATGAAAAAGGGCACAATAACCAGTACAAATGCCCAAATTACATAGTTGTGAAGGATTTTCTGAAAGATAGAAAACGACGC
>CAZJWN010000013.1:0-14333 GCA_964550105.1 uncultured Gammaproteobacteria bacterium | reverse complement strand
GATTATCTTGAAATCCTGAAGATTTCTCTTGAGTGCCTTCGAGATCGCGAGGTGCATCGGCACCAGTCGCTGCTTCGACGCTATCTATCCATGTTTTTGGTTTTTGGATGGCGGGGAGCTCACCTGGTGAGGACTCGGCGCGTGATTTGGAAATCTGTTGTGGTTGCTTTGGTTTAGCAGCCGGTGCTTGAGGTGGTCTGTTTGGATTTTGCCCTTGGGGCGGATGAGCTGGGCGTGGATTTTGGTTTTGATTTGGATTTTGGCGAGCACCTGAGGGCTGTTGCTGTACAGGTCGTGTTGGTTGATGCGTTGCTGGTCGTGGAGGAGGCGCCTGTCTCGTGACTGGGGCAGGTGGAGGAGTCATCTTTCGGACTGCTCCCGCGCGTACGAGTGCGGCGACGGTCTCAAATAGTTCGGGAGTAGTATGCTCGGTGAAGTTGTCTGTCGATACGACGATTCCCGAGTAGAGTCGAGTGGCGATATCGGGATCAACGGGTAGTTGTGCTGCACCCATGATGCCATATACCACCTGAGACATCAGCGAGTTTGTAGGTTGGATATAGTTCACATTTCCAAACAGAGTGTTGTCAGGATGACGGTCGATATTGATGATGACCGGTACCGTGTCAAAAAGTGTTTGATTGTTGGTGTATATATCTCCCAGATCAGTGAGTGCTTTTGCGTCAA
This sequence comes from uncultured Gammaproteobacteria bacterium, assembly GCA_964550105.1. Taxonomy (GTDB): domain Bacteria; phylum Patescibacteriota; class Microgenomatia; order UBA1406; family GWC2-37-13; genus JAGOLU01. The sequence goes on along the minus strand of CAZJWN010000013.1, from coordinate 13,646 downwards.
AAGTGATGATGCAGTCAGGCTGTCCGCCAGCATAGCTAAATGAAAGTTGCTCTTTGGTCACCCGAGGAAATCCTGCGCGGGGGATGACGATGAGATTGAACATGCCGTTTTCGATCTTGTAGTCGACTTTGTCGATCGAGCCATCAACATATGGAAATGAAACGCAGAGATCGTTGCCACCTGCAGTGAGCTCACTCCCTACTTGGTCGGCTCCCTCTATCATCGTACGATTGAGTCTGGTGCTTGAGACGACGGCTGAAGATTTGCCTGAAAGACGGAGAGATTGATTGAGTGCGAGGGCAGCATAGACTACATCCGGTGATGCCTGGGGAGGCACGACCAGGGCAAGAGTCACTGATTTGCTCAGCGCTTCGATCAATATGTCCAATTGATTATTATCCTGATCCATAGTGTTATAGGATACATTGTACTATATCACCTACACGCATGTCAAGGGCTGGGGAGAAGAGCATGCCGCACTCCTCACCTTTCTTGATTTCCTGTACCTTTTTTGCCCGTTGTTTGAGCGTGACGATCTTGGCCTTGCCAAAGACATTTGCCTCACGCATCGCCTGGATCTCGTCGCCGAGAGCGAACTTGCCCTTGGTCACCATGAGTCCAAACACCTTTTCGCCATCGATCGTAAATGTCGCGAGCACTTTCGCCTCGGCTTTGAGGTTTTTTGCTGCGGCCTCTTTTTCTTCGATGAGTGTCGTCACCTCGTCGAGCTCCTCGAGCATCTCATAGATGATGTCATAGGTTTTGATGATGGCTTTCTCCTGGTGAGCGAGCTGCTGGGTCTCTTGGTCAATAGTTACGCTAAATCCAACGATGATGGCTCCGGTCGCCTTGGCGAGAAATACATCTGAGCGGTGAATATCGGCGACTGCGCTCAAGATCACTTCGATTTTGGGGTTGTGACTGAGCGATCCCAAGATGGCCTCCAGTGATCCGTGAGAGTCGGCTTTGATGATGACTGAGAGTTTTTTTTCTTCTACTTTTGGCTTGAGGATATCGTTGATGTTAAAAGCGGGAGTTGAGGGGCCTTTGGCTTTCTCCACAGCTTCTTTCACTGCTTGCTTATCTGCAGTGATGAGTGATCCGACCTCAGGTATCTCAGAAAAGCCGAGGATCTGGACCGGAGTCGAAGGCATGACCTCACGGACAGGTTTACCTAAGTCGTTCAAAATCGCCTTGACTTTGATTGCTTCACCGGACTGGGCAAAAACTGTATCGCCCGTTTTGAGCGTACCCTGCTGCATGATGATACTCGTCACCACACCGCGTTTGTCTTTGAGTGTTTCGACGATGATCGCTTGAGAGGGGGCTTTTGGTTCAAAGGTGAGTTTATGTTCATGAGCGATGAAAAGAATCGTCTCAAGAAGATCAGGAATACCCTTGCCCGTCTTGGCAGATATTTTGATTGCGGGGACTTTACCCCCTTGACCCTCAGTTTGGACGTTGTATTTCAACAGGTCGCGCTCGACTTTCACCGGATTGGCGTCTGACAGATCACACTTGTTCAGAGCGACCACAAAAGGAATCTTGGCGGACTGAATATGGGCGATCGACTCGATAGTCTGGGGCATGAGCGAGTCCTTGGCATCGACGACCAGGATAGCGATGTCAGCGCAGGAAGCACCTCGACTGCGGAGCTTGGTGAAAGCTTCGTGGCCTGGAGTATCGATGAATGTGATGCGCGAGATGTCGTACTCCTTTATACCGGTGTCTACCTCATATGCGCCGATGCGCTGGGTGATACCACCGTGTTCTTTGATGGCGAGACGACTTTTGCGAATAAAATCCAGGAGCGACGTTTTCCCGTGATCAACGTGGCCGAGGATGGTAACTACTGGTGGACGAGGTGTCATATGGATGCGAACAGCAAATATAAATATTAGTTGATCTGATCAGACAATGCAATCACCGTGCATCATGACTCCTGGGTAAACGAGCATGACAGACGAAGTCTTTTTGAAATGAACCTATTACAGTACTGTTACGCGGCTGCTTCAGTTTTTTCAGGTTGGACTTCGGGAGGAGCATCGGCTGACGACTCAGAGGTCTTGGTTGCCTTTTCTGCACCATCGTCAGGTACTTGGATGATATCGATCGAGTACTTGGTCAGCTTCGCTGCAAGATTCACATTGACTCCACCTTTGCCGATGGCAAGCGGAGCTTGGGAAACTTTCACAGTGACTTTGGCTGTCATCGTCTTGTCATCGAGATCGATTGAGTCGATGACGGCAGGGGCGAGGGCATTTTTCATGCATTCCTTGATGTCTGGTTGCCACTGGATGATATCGAGCTTTTCCATCTTGCCGAGTTCGTCGGTCACGACTTGGACGCGGACTCCCTTTTGGCCAACACAGGCACCAACAGGATCGATACTGGTGCGATTGCTCCAGACGGCGATCTTGGCACGCTCACCTGGCTCGCGAACGAGAGCTTTGATCTCGACAGCTCCTGAGGCGATCTCGGGAACCTCTCGCTTGAAAAGCTGAGCAATCAAATCAGGAGATGAGCGAGACACGATGATCCGGGTGCGACCTGTTTTGTCATCTTCAATCCCCTTGATGAGGAAGGTGTACATCTCGTTTGCATTGTAGTACTCACCACGCATCTGTTCAGATCGGGGGAGGATGGCCTCGGTACGATTCAAATCGACGTAGGTGTTGTAGGTGTCTGTGCGGATCACACGACCTTTGATGAGTGAGCCGATAAGCTCTTGGTAGTGCCCAACGGCTGTCTTGCGCTCGGCTTCACGGATCTTTTGCATGATGACGTTGCGGGCTGTTTGAGCTGCGATGCGACCAAATCCTGGAGGAGTGATGTCTGTCTCTTCTTCGTAAAGATGTGCCTCACCCGTATCACGATTGACGCGAGCGAGGAGTGGTTTGTCGACAAACTCAGGAAATTCACGTACATATGCAGCTACGATTGCAGCCTCGATCGAGGCGAGAACTTCATCGGGTTGGATACCACGCTCAGTGGCGACCTGGTTGAGGGCGAGCGCAAACTCATTTTTGACGATAGACATAGTTGGTAGATTTTACCAGAAAAACGAAGGAAATGGAGGTAAAAGCAGTAGTCAAAAGATAAAAGAAGAAAGATAAAATTGAAATGTAAAAAGGGAAATAGGGGCTACACGAGGAAAAATGCCACCGCATGAAGATCCTTGTAGCTTTGGAGGAGCCCAGATCAGGCGTTATTTCTTTGGTTCAGGCTTTTTGGCTTCTTCTTTGGCTGGCTCGGCTTTCTTATCGCCGGCTGGAGCTTCGCCCTCGGCGCCCTCTACACCTTCCTCACCTTCGCCTTCTACTTTGGCGGTGGTGATCTCGGTCTCTGAACGCTCAAGCTGTGACTCAGTAGACTCTTCTTTGTGTGCGACGACAGATACGAGCACGCGACCGGCTTCTTCCAACACCGTGTAGTCAGCTGATGCGGTGAGATCGGATACTTTGATTTCTTTTCCAATCTCGGTGATACTCGAGATGTCGACGGTGATTTCTTGGGGAATATTTTGGGGTAGGGCTTCGACTTCGATCTCCTGTACTTGCTGCAAGAGAACGCCACCAAGCATCTTCACCGCGAGTGACTCGCCTGAGACGCGGACAGGGACTTGGGCAGAGATTTTCTTTTTGAGGTTGACTCGACGGAAATCGACATGGTCTACGGTTTCCAAGACGGGGTTGATCTCCAGATCAGCTACGAGTGTCGGCACTTCTTTGCCATCAACTACACAGTAAATGACTGTAGTTTCTCCCGTTTGAGCGAAAACTTTACCAAAATCTATAGCAGATACGGTCACTGGCTCTGTAGGTTTGCCTTCACCAAAAATAGCCGCAGGGATATTGCCAGCTTTACGAAGCGCGCGATTTTTTTTACCCATGAGGGTGCGGGGAACACAATTGAGAGTATGTTTTTGAGTTGAAGCGGTCATAGCGATAACGTAAAGTAATAAAACTTGTCTGAATCGATCGTGGAATTATACTCGACAGGTACCTGACGGGCAAGGGGTGTGGTGTTGGTATCGATAATCTGATAGTTGTCCGGAAAATCAAAACGCATCAGTATGTCTGAGATAGGCATACCCAGCTGTTTTTGGAATACAGTTTGCAGCTGAGATTTTTCTGCTGAAAGCTTGGTGGGCAACCGATAGCTCACCAGCAGTTTTCGCTCACTGCGTGGAGGTACCTGGATGAGGAGTCCGACCTGAGTGAACCGATCCCGATCAAGGTCAAAATTTGACTCAAGCGTTGAGTCGAGGACTATCTTTTGGATCTGAATCCCCGGGGGGAGGATGAGCTGATAGTAGTTTTTGTATGTTCCGCCGGGGTAGACGCCTTTATACGACTTGTTGAACCAGGTGGTTTGCAGAGTCGCAGTGACCGTACCATCTGTATCAACTTTTGTCTCTTTTTTGTATGTGCGCGTCACGAATGCATTGGCTTTGTTGACGCCAAGATTCGCTTCGAGAGGATAGGTATAGTCGAGCACACATTGCTCAGATGCTCCCGATGCCTCGAGACAGCTATATGGTAGTTGACGGCCAGACCAATACCACTGATCCAGAAGTGCTTGTACAGAGGTATCAGAGGAGTATAGTGCCGATTGTTTTTCATTTAGACTTTTCTCGATTTCAACTGCTGCAGCGAGGGCTGACTTTGGCTCAGAAAGCTTGAGGATGAGCTGAGTAAACAACGCATCTATAAAATCCTTTTTTTGCGTACTACCCGAGAATGACTTTTTCTCTGCATACAGCTGTGTCTTCAGATAGACATTGGATTCGTTGACTGTTTCGCCATATTCGGGGACACTCAGTGGCCCCACTGCTCTCAATATATTTTCTAGACTACTGGTAGTGAGCAGGGCTGCGCCATCTACAGAGTCTATCCCGAGTTCTTTGATCAGAAAATCCTGAGCAGTGAATACATTGGAGGGAAAATCACCAGTAAATGCACTGTCTCTCAAGAAATAAAACGGTTGAGACAAGTATTTTGATATAGCCTGTGGGGGAGGTATACGCGCCTTGAGCTGTCCGTCTGCATCATACACGTCGTATACTTTCCACTCAGACACATGCATATTGCGCACCTGAATGAGCGCAAATGACCCGATGAAACCACCACCCGGTCTCAACTCGTAGTTGTTGGCGAAAAAGAGCACGTACGTTTTTTTTGTGTTTTCACCCAACACCGTTGGCATGATCCTGATCAGAGACTTTGTGCGATCAAGATAGTTCATCATTTTTTGCATCTGTTCATCACTGACCAATTTCTGGAGCACCGATGCGGGTAGCTGGGATTGGATCGAGGAAATATTTTGAACCATCAGATCCAGCTCCTCCTCTGTCGACTGAAAATGAGAGATGATCTCTGCCTGATCAGTGGTCGTAGGATTGAGGATCTTGGTACCAACTACAGAAAGTTTTGTTGAAAAACGCCCAGCACTTTCAATCAGGGCATAGCTATCGGTCACTGCACCGATAGCGCGATCTGCATGGGGTGCAAGACCCAGGAGCGATAGTCCCGGGCGCGACAGTGCGTACACAGACCGTGTCGCATCATGTGCAGATTTGCTCCAGTAGTAGAGTGGGGGAGGATTTTGGATATAGCCAAGTGTTGGCATCTTTCCTCCGACAGAGTATGCGAGGAGTCCGACGTTGATGCCGAATGGAATCAAAAAGAGCAGATGCAGCAACAAAATACACATGAGTCCGAGGCTGATCGTGCGGATCGGCCTACCGACCAAACCGATATACCAATCGCGAATAGTGGTCACTTGTTTTTGCGGTTGATGTGGCTTGGGCGATACGTCGGGGATATTTTCGAGATGGAGGACGTATCCTGCATCAGGATCAAATGCAAACTGTATGAGCTTCTGGACAAATCCCTCAACAGGGTGAGGGCCAGGCTTCAGGATAATAAACCTGATATGGGGGTGGTGGGCCCTAACAAGTCGCAAATGTTCTCGATGGCGGGCGGCATCCTGAGTAGAGATGACCACGATGACACGTGGTATCGTATGTAAACGGAGTGTATCATCGAGCAGGTGGCGTACATCACTGAAACAGATACAGAGCTTCACCTGATCGGTCACACTTGCGGGGATATCTGTAGTCAGCAATATCCTTTGCTTCCTTTGATCAAAATATGTCTTCACTCCCGCAACAAGGGCTGCTTTGTAGTTGCCTATGATCAAGACAAGTGAGTCATCAGGTGAGTATTCGGTAACTAGTCGCATAAGTATCAAACAGGATCAAGATATAGGTCAAGCCATGCATAGTATACCTTTCATCGGGTATAATCCACAACATGCATATATCGATTCTGGACGGTAGGAAGCTCATCAGCGGCGATGCTAAACCTACTTGGGATGCTACATCACGGATCGTGCTGGTTGGCGGGTGTTTTGATATCCTCCATTATGGTCACTTTACCTTTCTTCAATCAGCTAAAACGCGAGGTGATATACTTGTCGTTGCTCTGGAGAACGATGAGTTTATCCAAAAGCGCAAAAAACGCGCACCGTTTCATACCCAGCAGCAACGAGCTGAGATGCTGGCACAACTTCGAGCAGTAGATATAGTTGTCAATTTGCCTACACTCACCTCGACTGAAGCTTATATTCAGCTGGTCAAGAGCATCAAGCCATCAGTCATAGCAGTAACTCGTGGAGATGCTCATCTTGCACAGAAAAAATTGTGTGCTGAGGCTGTTGGTGCTGAGATACACGAGGTATGCGACCCGATCCCAAGATTATCAAGTTCGACTTTACTAAACTATGCACATCTCTTGCACGATTGAACTCAGTCCTGATATCAAACAACTCATCTCACAAGAGACGGAGAATCTCCGTGGTGAGTATGCTGCGTTTCAGTGGGATCGCCCATCACAATATCACCTCGATATATTCAACATACCTGATATAGAAGTGGATCTCATCCCGCAACTGATCGAAAAAGTGAAAGAAATGACTGTAGATATCAAGCCGATGGTGTTGTTTGGTTTTGCATATCAAGTCAAGATCACCCGTCAGATCGATATCCAGCTCACCTGTCAATTTTTGAGACCATATGCAACTATGGTTGAGTCACTGTACACCTTCTTTCGACAGCGAGAATACACATCGAAAGATCCGAGTATCCACCTCGCAAAATACAAGATTCCATCCAAACAGCAATACACTCACCTTAAAAATATCCTTGGCAAGATGACCACAGAGGTCGAAATACCAATCAATACCCTGACGATCTCCAAGATGACATACTTTGGGCGTGGCGATAGTGAGAGTGAAGTGCTCGCACAGATATCGTTGGAAGCGTGAAACAGGAAACAGAGAATATGAACCATGAACTATGAAAGATAGAACATGAAACAGAGTGCGGACGCAAACGTAGCGATACTAGCCGATAAAGTTCATCTTTTGAAGTGCAAAAAACAGCACGATCAATGAGATGATAAAGCCAGTGAGTATGAGTGATCTTCGGAGATCCAGCGATGAGTACACTACTTGAGCTGAGACAGACGTGGCATGAGATGGGTGAGGATGAGCAAGACGAGATACGGCTCTGATTTTTTCAGCTCTTGTTTTTGGTGGCATATATGTGAATAGAACTATAATATTAGCTGATGCATGAAAGTCTATCATCGCCTTGCGGGGAGTCAAGCCAGATGTTTTCAGGTGATCCTTGACGACATATCTGAAACCATATAGAATGCCATCCATAATCCTATGACTATCAAACAACTCGCAATCGCATCAATCATCGTATATGTGTCCGCAGCCGCAGTGACGTATGTTGGTGCACGTACCTTTGGAGTATCCGGAGTCACGCCCACCACCACAGCGAGTGTACCCACAGAGCCGACGATACCCCCTGAACCTCTCACGGAGGTATGTCCGACCAACGGCAAGATGTATGGCAAGTCAGCAAAAGCAAAGTGGGAAAAGAGACGACCACTCGCAGTGGTTATAGAAAATCATCAAGAATCACGTCCACAGTCAGGCATCTCTAACGCAGACGTGGTGTATGAGGGTGTGTCAGAAGGTGGCGTCACTAGGACTATCAGTATTTTTTATTGCCAAGATGCAAAAACAGTTGGTCCCGTACGCTCAGCACGTGTCCACTTTGTGAATCTCTTGCGTGAGTGGGGAAACAATCCACTCTATGCGCATGTAGGTGGTGCGAATTGTGACAAAACCACCGGTAGTGGTTGTGCCAATGGTGCAAGAGCAGATGCCCTCGGTCTCATCAGCAAACTAGGATGGAATCAATACAACGATCTGAATCAGTTCTCTATACCATACCCATACTACTATCGAGACTATGATCGACTCCCCGGTGTTGCGACTGAGCATACGATGTATGCATCGACGGCGAAGCTGTGGGATTTCGCAGCAAAGACCCGTAATCTGACTGAAGTAGATGAAGAAGGTGTGCGATGGGACGAGGACTGGACACCATGGAAGTTCATAGATGATGCGACAGCATCGGCACGAGGGAGTGTGTCAGTCATATCATACAATTTTTATGACACGAACACCGACGACTACGGAGTGTTGTGGAACTATGACAAGTCTACCAACACGTATCTTCGCACGAATGGGGGTAAACCACACAAGGACTACAATACCGACAAACAACTATCTGCAAAAAATGTGATTTTGATCGAAGCAGTGGAGTCATCTGCAAATGATGATTATCCAGGTGGTCACGTCATATATGATCTGACGAGCGGAGGCAAGGCTCATATTTTCCAAAACGGAAAAAAGATAGAGGGCACATGGTCCAAAGACACCTTGGATAGCAAAATGATTTTCCTCGATGAAAAAGACGAAGAGATATCTATAGTGAAGGGTGAGGTGTGGTTGAGTCTGATTCCTGCCGGAAATGAAGTATACTCTGGCAACAGTCTACCTCAGAAAAAATCTGTACAAGTAGAGCAGAAGAAAACTCAAACTACTTCTGATGATACTGAGTGACTTGAACAGTCCTATGCTCGATCACATCATCACCTCACAAACTCGTCGGGAGATATTGACCCTCTTTTTTCAACATCCATCTGATAGCTATTATCTACGTGATATAGTCAGACGTATCGATGAGGAAGTCAATGCAGTCAAGCGAGAGCTAGACATCATGGTAGATGGAAAAGTACTGACGAGCGAGCGCAGACTCAACAAAGTTTTCTTTACCTTGAACCCACACTACAGATATTATGATGATTTTTTAAGGATATTCACTCGCACGTCAGTGCTCGCAGAACAGATACGCGAAAATCTTCCCAAACTAGGCAAAATCAAATATATTGCACTCTCACTCAAATATGCAAAACGTCAAGAGGTACGACCTGACGAGATATATTTGCTGTTGGTAGGCACTATCGTCGTCCCTGAGGTTGCCCAGATAGTGGCGTACACCCAGCAAGATTTTGGTCGCGAAGTGAACTATTCAGTGATGAGCGAGGATGAGTTCACTTTCCGCAAACGGAGCAATGATCCATTCATCTGGAAGTTCCTACGTACCCCCAAGGTGATGCTGCATGGCCAAGAAGAAGAGATGAATAAGTGATATGATGCCGCAGTTGTTTTCCACAGCTCATTTGATACACTGACCACGCAAAAATACCATCTAAGTTCCAAGTACCAACTGACATTTGGCGGAACAAATACCAAGAAGTTTCAAATAATTTCCAAGTTCCAAAATATAACCATATAAACTATCTCATATGAAGTGGTTCTCACGACTCATCACTCTTTCACTGATCGCTGGACTCCTCTGGCTTAACTTTCCCGAAAACTTCCCTGTCAACCTATCTGTTCCTACGATACAAATACAAAGCCTGAGACCTTTTAAACCCAGTATTGGGAGTTTGCGCATCGACAAACTCAATCCCCCAAAAATCAGTACAACAGTAGGTGGAAAAATTATCACTCGCGAGTTTACCACTAAACTGGGGCTAGACTTGCAGGGAGGAAGCCACTTCGTTTTCGAAACAGATACCACCAAAGTACCTCAGGCAGATGTTGCCGAAGCACTTGTCGCCACGCGTAACATCATCGAGCGTAGGGTGAACTTATTTGGTGTGTCAGAGCCAGTAGTACAGACCACCAAGTCAGGCAATATCCACAGAATCACTGTAGATCTCCCGGGTATCAAGGACTCACAGAGTGCTATCGATCTGATCGGGCGCACTGCTCAGCTCACTTTCAAAGAGGAGGGAGAGATCGATCCAAATGTTCCGATCTCTATAGCAACACTTTCTGCAGTATTCAAGCTCACCACACCTACTGGACTGACAGGTAAGGATGTGAAAAAAGCCCAAGTTGTTTTTAATCAAGAAAATGGTGAACCAAACGTGCAACTACAGTTCACACCAGAGGGCACCAAGCTATTTGCCGATATCACCAAACGCAATCTGCGCAAGCTTGTTGGGATATTTCTTGACAGCGATATCCTGACTGCGCCAGTTGTGCAAAACGAAATCATTGATGGTACCGCTATCATAAGCGGGAGCTTCACGGTCGACTCAGCGAAAGAGCTTGCCATCGCGATCAACTCTGGAGCACTACCTGTGCCTATCAAGCTCGTTGAGCAGCGCACCATCGGCGCAACACTAGGCACTTATGAGGTCAACAAAAGTGTCATAGCTGGTGTAGTAGGACTGAGTATGGTGGTGCTCTTCATGGTCATGTTCTATGGGCGCATGGGAATCGTAGCGAGTTTGGGACTTCTGCTATACGGTCTCATCACACATGCTCTCTATCGGATCGTGCCAGTAGTACTCACGTTGCCGGGCATCGCCGGATTTATTCTGTCTGTGGGCATGGCGGTCGACGCGAATATTTTGATTTTTGAACGTATCAAAGATGAGATACGACAGGGCAAGCCAAAAGAGGTAGCTATTCGCATCGGATTTGGAAGAGCTATGAGTGCTATCAAAGATGCAAATGTCACGACACTACTGGTATCGTTTATCCTTTTCAATCCACTCAACTGGGAGTTTCTCCCCCAGTTTGGACTTGTACGCGGATTTGCATTGACCTTGGCCATAGGTGTAGTGGTCAATCTATTTACCGGTATTTTTGTGACTCGTCGTATACTCAGATTCTTTTATAGATAAATCATATGATTCATTTTTCACGATATACCAAACTCTACTTCATCATTTCGCTCCTGGTGATCAGCTCGGGTATATTTTCAATCGCTAAATATGGGTACAACGTATCGATCGATTTCACTGGAGGGACGCTCATCCAATACCGTGTAGCGCCAAATACTCGAGTAGACACTACCAAGTTGAACTCATTAGTTTCGAGTCTCCAATCAGAGTTGGTAGATCACAAGGTCACACCTGAGGGCAGACTCACTCTGAGGCTGTCAAAGTTTGAAGATGCAAAGGAGCCGGATCTTCGAAGCCGGCTAGAAAAAGTCGCCGCAACTCCAGTGACTTTATTTTCTTTGGAGTCTGTTGGACCTACAATCGGCGCTGACGCAATACGCAAAACACTCATAGCTGCAGGATGCGGAGTACTTGTGATCCTCTCATATATTTTCTATTCATTCCGCAAGTTGTCGTTTGCGATAGCTGCGGTAGTGGCACTGCTTCATGATATTGCGGTAGTACTCGGAGTATACTCAATCGTATCATATGTATTTGGTGCGCCACTTGACACGCTCTTTGTCACTGCGCTGCTCACCACTATGAGTTTTTCAGTACATGACACCATCGTCATCTTTGACACAATCAGAGATGAGCTGCGAAGAGGCAAAGGCGGAAGTATCGCTGATCTAGCCGACCACGCAGTCACCTCGACTATGGTGCGATCACTCAACAACTCATTGACAATCATATTCATGCTACTAGCACTTGTCTTGCTTGGTGGTGCATCGATCAAGTACTTTGCGGTTGCACTCCTCATCGGTACCGTGACTGGCGTGTACTCATCACCATTTGTCGCGACTCCTGTCATGATATGGCTAGAGCGTCGCAACCACAGATCAGCATGATTGATATCATTTTTGAAGCTCATGGGACTACGTTTGACAATGCTTCCGATCTGTCATCTGGGTGGAAAGATGTTGACCTGTCTCCGCTGGGCATAGAGCAGGCATTTGATTTGGGTCAAAGGTATAAGGATACGGAGATAGAATCAGTGTTTACTTCGGACCTGATCCGTGCCACACGCACTGCAGATATCGCATTTGGCGAAAGAACAGATCTCATCATCGTCTCAGATGAACGACTCAGAGAGTGTAACTATGGTGATCTCAATGGAGCCTCAAAAGATATCGTTGAACCGCTCAAAAATGAACACATCAGTACTCCCTTTCCACACGGAGAATCATATGAAGACTGTATGAAGCGGATGAAATCATTTCTCGATGAGCTCAAGGCGAGTCATGATGGTAAAACGGTTATGATCATCGGCCACCGAGCTACACAATTTGGGCTGGACTACTGGATCAATCACAAATCACTTGATGAGCTCACCACTGCGCACTTCATCTGGCAGCCAGGATGGAAGTATGAACTTGTTTGATGATGAATAATAGAAGAAGTTGATTATTTCACATCCTTAGAGAGATGTGACAACTCTAGAATCAGCATTTCTCGCTCGTTCTCTACCTCTTTATTCACCACCTTTTCAAACAGTGCATCGAGGATGTCGCCGACCTGACGTGATGGTTTGATATTCAGGATCTGCATCACGTCATTGCCATCGATTTTCAGATCTTTGACGGTAAATGGCTCAATGAGTAGCTCTGCGACGCGCTTTTTGAAAAGCTCGGTGCGCCAACTCGTCTCTGTAGCTGCGCCGCCGAGTCGATCTGCATGACGGAGCGCAAACATCTCCTCGAGATTTTCACGACCGACATTACGGATGAATCTTCGGATCGCATTGTCAGTCAACTCCTCTGACACGACAAACTGATGTTGGGCTACGAGTCGGACAAATAGACCTTTTTCATCCTTTGACATACGAAACCGATCTGCGATGTCCGTGGCCATACGCTCACCCACGACCTCGTGGTTATAAAAGGTGATCATCTGCGTGTCAGGATCCTGGTGAAAGGTAGGCGCTTTGCCGATATCATGTATGAGAGTGGCAAATCGGGTGATGACATTGGTCGATGTACAATGTTCGAGTGATTTGACCAAGTGTGTTCCCACATCATAGATATGATGACGTCCTGGAGACTTTTGTGGCACATCAAAACACACGTCCAACTCAGGCAGGATATATTTCAAAAGTCCTGTTGAACGCAAGAACAATACGCCCTCAGTCGGATGTGGCGAGAGAAGGATTTTGTAAAACTCATCTCTGATTCGCTCCCACGAGATCTTTTGGATCAATGCTGCGTTTCTTTTGATTGACTCGAGAGTCGTAGGCTCGATCAAAAAGCCAAGCTGAGCACTAAAGCGTACTGCCCGCAGAAGTCGCAGCGCATCCTCGCCAAATCTTTTATCTGGATCACCGACCGCTCTGATCACTTTATTATTCAAATCTGTTTGCCCGTCAAATAGATCGATCACTTTCTGTCCATCATATGCCATCGCGCCGATCGTGAAGTCACGTCGAGCCAAGTCTTCCTCGAGCGTTTTGGCCCATACGACCTCATCGGGATGACGACCATC
>CAZJWN010000012.1:11629-14730 GCA_964550105.1 uncultured Gammaproteobacteria bacterium | reverse complement strand
GGGCCTGTCATGGTGATCGCAGGACCTGGGACGGGAAAGACCCAGATCTTGACCCTGCGGATCGCCAATATCCTCAAACATACTCAAATCACCCCAGCCAATATCCTCGCCATCACCTATACCAATGCAGCCGCGACTAATATGAAAGAGCGTCTCGCGTCGATCATCGGTCCTCAGGCATACGGGACAAGCATCTTTACCTTTCATGCATTTTGTCAGCATGTGATCAATGATCATCCGGATGATTTTTGGGATATCCTTGGGGCTAGACTCGCTGATCAAGTCGAGCAGATCGAAATCATAGAGAAAATTATCGATCGAGAAAAGTTTGCGCTGATCCGACCCTATGGCAAGCCATACTTTTACGTCAGCGCGATGATCCGAGCGATTTCAGATCTCAAGCGAGAGGGTGTGCGGCCTGATGAGTTCACTGCAATCACAGACGACGAGCAACTGCGGTTTGATGCAACTCCGGATAAAGAAAGCCCGCGAAAAAAAGGAAGTCTGAAAGGATTTTTCCAAGATTGGCAAAAGCAGATTGCGAAAAACCGTGAGCTTGCTCAAGTCTACTCGCTCTATCAAGAAGATATGAAAAAGAGCGATATCTATGATTATGACGACCTGATCATGCAAGTACTACAGAAGTTGACTACAGATGACGACTTTGCTCTTCGTCTCATGGAGCGATATCAGTACGTACTCGTCGATGAACACCAAGACTCAAACAACGCCCAAAATAAAATCCTAGAAAAGCTGATGAGCTTTCATGAGTCACCCAATATCTTTGTCGTTGGTGATGAGAAGCAAGCCATCTACCGCTTCCAAGGTGCGTCAATTGCCAACTTCAGAGGATTTACCAAACTCTACCCTGATGCGACGATCATCACACTGACTGATAACTATCGCTCAACACAGACGATACTCGATAGTGCGATCACCATGATCCCAACTGCTCAAGATCAAAAGCTCACTGCCAAAGCGGGGCATGCAGATAAACCAATCTCCATCATCGAAACAATAGACGAGCAATCGATGTTAGTGGAGCTCTGGAAATCGATCCAGACAGATATTGATCAGGGCACTCCAGCACACGAAATTGCGATATTGCTGCGAACAAATAAACACGTAAAGATTGTCTGTGACTATCTTCAATCACAAGGAATCGCTACCTATGCCAGTAAATCACAGAATATTTTTGAAACTGCTACTATCGATCGGTTACTGAGACTACTACGATGTGTAGATGACTTTGGTGATGAAGTAAAACTGTTTCAGGTACTCACTCTTGATTTCTTGGGTTTTGATCCACTTTTGGTATATCAGATCACCCAGACTGCTCGCCAATCACGGGGGTCACTTGCTGATCTGCTATCCAATAAATCCGAACTGGTCAAGATAGGTGCCGAGAAAGCCGTAGCGCTGTATGACTTCTTTCATAAACTTGGTACCTGGTCGATGCATGCACACAATACTGATGTTCACACACTCATACATACAGTGACTGATGAGTCTGGCTTGCTGAAATATCTAGCAAAGTCAGACAACCCCATCGAGTCAGTGGCGCCACTTCGATTACTCTATGACACTTTGACTTCGCTTGATCGTGATGGACAATGGAAGCTTGCTGATTTTTTCGCTTACTACTCCAAAGTAGAGGAACACGGGGTACGCATACCCGTTGAGTTGTACACGATACCCACCGGTAAGGTGCAAGTCATGACCACACATGGATCAAAGGGGCTCGAGTTCGATCATGTCTACATCCCGTATGCTCAGGAAAAAGTATGGAGTGGCAAGGGTAGAGCGGGACTATTCAAGCTGCCTGAGTCAATATATCTTTTACCTGTCATCCCGGCGGATGCCGGGATCCAGAAAGGAATGGATTCCGGATCTCCGCAAAGCGGGACGAGCACGTCCGAAATGACAGCCTTGGTAGAGGATAGTGATGATGCAGAATCTCGGAGACTCTTTTTCGTTGCGCTTACACGTGCGCGAAAACATTTATCAATATTTTATTCCCAACACGATGCTGCAGGGGAAAAGATCCTCCCCGCAGTGTATATTGCCGACATTGATGATAAGCTAAAAAAAGTAGTCATCATCGACCAGACTAATAGTCAAGTTGTCAATTCTCAACTATCAACTATCAGTTCTTCTACTAGCCTGCGCACTCGCTTCCTAGACTTTGTTCACGGATCATTTTATCGATATGGGCTATCAGTCAGCGCACTCAATAACTATTTGGAAGATCCGTGGAAGTATTTTTATGTGAATCTTGTCCGCATACCACAAGGTAAAAGTGAGACGCTTATGTATGGTAATGCGATCCACAATGCGTTGTCATATTTCTTCTCACACTACAAAGAGAGTGGAGAAAAGTCACTGGACTATTTGCTGAATGCATTTGAAATGTCTGCGAAAAAAGAGCACTTTTCGACAGAGGAGTTGGAGCGTGCGCTCGAGCGCGGTCGTGAACATCTTCGTGCTTATTTTCTCGCCTATGAAGATGTGATGCCCCGAAATGTGAGAGTAAAACAGCGGATCAAGGTGACATTGCCTCGCGATGTCATCCCCTCGAAGGAGGGGATCCAGGGAAATGTCGCAAGTGGCACATCAGATCCTCCTCTTCAGGAGGATGACCAAAGTAATTCTCAATTCTCAATTCTCAATTCTCAATTACAGAATATCCCACTCAACGGAGAGCTTGATCTCATTGAGTACTTGGATGTCACCGGCAAAAGATTACAAGTCAGAGATTGGAAGACGGGAAAAGCACGATCACGAAACGAGATCATGGGTGATACCAAAGACAGTGATGGAGGATACTACCGTCAGTTGGTCTTTTACAAACTACTTCTCAAGTTGCAACATCCTGATCTCAAGATGGAGTCGGGGATGATTGACTTTATCCAAGCTGATGAAAAAGGCAAACTCCACCAAGAGATTTTTGAAATATCGAAAGAAGAGGTGGAAGCACTAGAAAAAACTATCTCAAGAGTCACCGATGAAATACTCTCACTTTTGTTTTGGGATAGACCCTGTGCTCCAGACAGTGATTGGTATCCTTTTTGGATGTCGCTACAGAACAAAGAGTTTGAAGA
>CAZJWN010000012.1:7028-11529 GCA_964550105.1 uncultured Gammaproteobacteria bacterium | reverse complement strand
CTTTGATATCTTTTTTCTTTTTCACTTCTTCTGCAGTCAGCCAAAGATAATCATCAGATCGATCATCCTCATAGGTAGGTCTGATGGCATCATTGGTACTTGTTGCAAAATATATGAAGCTCATGTGTTGGTGACGATGGGAGAGACCAGGTATGTCATGGATATTCAGAAATTGTGGCTGGATCAACTCATGCCCATTGTCATTTGGGATATCCACAAATGAAGGAGGGATATAGAGCGTGATGTCGAGACCTGTTTCTTCTTTTGCTTCGCGTATTGCCGCCTCTTCAGGAGTTTCGTTGAGTTCGATATGTCCGCCGGGGACAAGCCATATATGATATTTCTCATGTAGTCTCAGGAGAACCTTCTTTTTACAGACGATATATATGTCAACGGTGTAGTCGATATCTGTATGGATATGTGGCATAGTGTGACATCAGATTCAACGATCACAGATTATCCTTTCATCGACATGAATATCCAGATTGCGATAGTTGAGATGATCGCAGCTATTGTCCAAATAGTTACAAAAGTTGATACTCCGTACATCTCTACCCAACTATCCACGACCGCATTTTCAGGATGAGACTTTTCATAAAGAATTTTTACTTTTTCTTTTCCAAAAGTGAACGGGAGTGTGAGCTTAGTCTCATAGGTATATGACTTGCCATCCACCGTATAGGTGTATATATTTGAGCGACCCATATCTCGGAAATCTACTGTCGTGTTTTCGACACCTTTTGTCTTTGCGATAGATACGGTCTCCCCACGATCAGCCATGATGTTTGCGAGATTGACACTTTCTTTACGTGTGACTTTGATGACAAATAGAGTCACGCCAGTCATAAACAGGGTATAGAGGATGAGGCTAATATTCATATGAGGTACATTGTACAATGTAAGTGAAGTTTTGCTCACGATGTTGCGGGACAAAACCTTCGTTTTGGGCTCAAATCACTATATGTCAAAAACACACCAACCAAAAGAATTTAGCTGGATTGATCTCACAAAAGCCTTTTATTCCCTCATAGGGAACAACAGGACTCATCACATCACAGTGAGTCTAGCTCTTTTTTGTCTCTATTTCTTTTTCTTGTTTCCTACATTTATCACGGGTCGGATCATCGATGAGCTTGGTAAATCATCTATTTCATACCCAACTGTTTTCCGACTTGCTGCAGTGATGGCACTTGTTATGGTCTGTGTATCCTTTGGCAGGCTTGCACTCAAAAGATGGCTTGGAGATATGCGCTCCCGGATCATATATGAGCTGAAGACGACCGGGTTTGATCATCTCATCGAACGCATGGTGACCAAAGACACCACTATGACGGTAGGAGAGCAAGTACAAAGACTCCAAAATGGCCTGGAACAATTCAAAATAGTATGGAAAATCTATGATCAAGTTATCTTGACCACAACGGCGACACTTTTTGCAACACTCATCACATTTACTTTGATTGCTCCTTGGTACTTTTTTTGTATCATCATTGTTTACATATGTATCGTAATCGGAGTGACCGATCACTTCACGAGACTGCGTATGGTCACCGTCAAAGCAGCATATGTGAAAAGTGAGGGCACATCTTCCGCATTCGTCGAAGGTATTTCGAATGCGTCCACGATCAAGGCTCAGGGAGCGACACAGGCCTTCAGTGTGCGCGTCTCAACAGACGCAAATAAGCAAAAAGAGCTGGAGATGGAAGGACGCAAAATAGTCACCCGCATGTGGCAGATATTTCGCATCATCGATGCCTTGGCATATGCCACTGTGCTGATCTTGGCAGTGTGGTCATTTCAAAATCAGACGATGACCCTCGGGGCGATAGCTATCGTGAGTGGATACGTGATGCGCATCACTGGCAACTTTGTCGAGTTTGTAGAGTCATATGACGAGCTGCTTGAAGCACGTGAAGGTATCGGGAGGATGATGCCGATATTCCGTCCGGTACTCAGTGGATGGACTGGAAAAAAGCCTTTTCCTATCAAATGGGACAAAATAGAGTATAAACAGGTAACCTTTGGGTATGGTAAAGATAGACCTATTTTTAACCAGCTCAATTTGAAAATACCTCGACATGCACAGATCGGTATCCGTGGAGAGACAGGCAGAGGAAAATCTACTTTGATCAAGCTTCTGATCGGGTTGATCCGGACTAAGAAAGGTAAGATCACTATCGGATCATCCTATCTCTATGACATAGACCAAACAGCGCTGCTCGAAAAGATCGCAATCGTCCAACAAGAGTGTGAACTATTTGCTATGACTCTCCGCGACAACATCTCGCTCTTGAGAGAGGTAGATGACGGGGTTTTCAACCGTGCGATTTTGACCGCACAACTAGAAAAAGTGTTAAAAAAACTTCCCCAAGGTCTCGATACGATGATTGGTGAAAAGGGATATCGACTCTCTGGAGGAGAGCGCCAGCGCGTGGCGCTGGCGCGTGCATTGTGCAAGTCACCCGAGATACTCATCCTTGATGAGGCAACTTCATCACTAGACCTCGCAACTGAGGCCAAGCTGGTCGACGATCTTGAGCACGCATATCCCGATCTCACGATGATTATCATCGCTCATCGTCCTCAAGCTCTGGCACATTGTGACAAAGTATATGAGCTGATTTACGGACAACTCAACGAAGTAAATGGCGTAGTTAATTAGTGATATTTTTTTATGAAGTATTATCTAGCCAAAACTGATTCCGGCACCTACTCAATCGATGATTTTGAAAAAGATGGAGTCACCATCTGGGATGGTGTACACAACTATGCCGCCTTGCTTGCTGTCAGGGCGTGGCACGTAGGCGATCGGGTGCTCATTTATCATTCTCAGGGTGAGACCACGATAGCCGGTGTTGCAGAAGTGGTAGGCGAACCATACAAAGATCCCCACGATATGCGGGGTATCAGTTGGGTTGCACAATTGAAATTCCTCAAAAAGTTTCCCCCCGAGTCACGAATCACTCTGAAAGATATTAAAACATCAGGATTATTTGCTGATTTTGCTCTCGTGAGGCAGGGGAGGCTTTCTACCATGCAGTGCCCCACAAAATTCATAGACTGGTTACATACACACGGTGTGAGCTGTTGATGGAGTGTCAATTGTGCTTTATGATGAAGCTATGTCCTACAATCCTCGTCTTCATGCCACGATGTTTACCGTCTCTGAAGATCCCCTCGACCTCATACTCCTTCAGGTGAATCGTTTCCTGATCATCATTTTTCTTATTCTCATCACCTATATTTTATGGATACCTTTTTTGGGTGAGATAACACGCTTGGTACGCAGCTCAAGTGATAAAACGAATGGCTATGTGTATCAATCACGCAGAGCTCTTGAGCAAATCAAAAGTGGCGCAATACAAATAGAGCAACGATCACTCAAGCCCATCCCCCTGGACAACACCCTGGTGATCCCCAAGATCAGTGTAGATGCCAAAGTACTTGAGGGAAATACAGCAGATATACTAAATACCGGCTTTTGGAGACGGCCAAAGTCATCGAGCCCAGACAAGGGTGGAAATGTGGTCATCACCGGACATCGCTTTCTCTATACTTCTGGACCAAATACTTTTTATGACCTCGACAAGGTACATAAAGGAGATGACATCATACTGTACTGGGGTGGGAAGGAGTACTCGTATGTTGTTGATGAGGTGAAAATCGTTGCGCCTACTGCAGTAGAGATAGAGGAACCGACCCAAGAGGACGTTTTGACGCTCTACACGTGTACCCCCCTCTGGACTTCGAAACAGAGACTTGTTGTGAAAGCTCGTCCTTCAGGTCAATAAATGGTATTCAGTTGACAGATACGCAACAAATCAAGTATTCTTAAACTCAAAGAGAGAGGAACGCCTCTCAACATCTTATGCGTAGGTCACCTCATCACTATTCCCAAAGGGGATTCCTTGGTTCCATCACTGCAGCTATTATCGTAGTTGTAGTAGGTATCGCTGCACTCGGAGGAGTTGTCATACAAAAGAAACTCATCATCGCACCCACCCCAAGCACCCAGGAGAATCAAGAGCTCACTAAAGTTGGTGCATATACTGGGGCAACAACGGTCAGTGAGTGTAACGGCGTGAGGCTTGAAGCAATATCTGAGGAGCCGAGCTGTCCGGGAAATAAAACCACAGCCTCAAGCTCAACGTACAAGACAAGGTATAGGATATCTAAGTTTGGTGACGTAGTCGTCCCCGGTCCCTTAAAGACTGACACCGTATTGGTGCATCGTTATCTTTTTGAATGCAGTGGTGACACGACTGGCACGGGGAAGTGTGACGGATCAGCCAATCAAGTATTTAATCCCGGAACAAGCCCGATCACAGCATCATTCAATGCATTGCCTTATGAGTTTGAGGTGAGATCAAGAGATATCTCCACTAATGCTTGCAAAACTATACAAACCGATGTGAAACTCATTGATGTCAATGGGATGCCGTGTGAGTCAGCAAAAGAGAGTTCCAATACATCTGCCTCAGGGCTGTGTTATTTATGTAAC
>CAZJWN010000012.1:0-6928 GCA_964550105.1 uncultured Gammaproteobacteria bacterium | reverse complement strand
TGTGGTCAGCAGGTAAACATGAGTTTTGATCCAGGGACTTTCAATCTCAGTGCGTCTCCACCAGTTAGCGCAACCTCTGGACAGGTCAGTAATCCTAGCAATATTGCTGCTGGGGGAGTGTTTAACTATACTGCCCCAGCATCACCATATTCCGGCCCAGTTGGGTTCACCGTAGCTCGTGCGGATGGAACCATATGTACAGATCAAATACAGATAACCTGTCCATCTATGGCGATGAGTATCAAAAAATATGTTGCAAACGCCAACCTTAGTGGAACAGGCCTGCTTTATGCAGATGCACAGGTGACCAATAGTGGTCCGATAGTCTACGCTGGAGAACCTGTTTTCTACAAATATGTCATCACCAACTCTGGCAACACTCCACTTGCCTCTGTGTCACTCAGAGATACTCTAGGAACAAATGCTGGTCACAGCACACCTCTCACTGATTTCTCGTGCACCGCATCGGCGGGAATCACCCTCCAACCCCTCTCTACACAGTTGATCAATAATCAAGCAGTCACCCTCGCGAGTACTTTGCCAGCATCTGGGACGATCACATGTCTTGCTAAAGGGGTAAATGGAGTCACCAGTGGGGATGTGGTAAATACAGCATATGTCACATCATCGACAGGGGGTATGGCGCAGCAGAGCGATCCTGCGCACTATGATTCACGCAAAAGGATGTGCCAAGCAACATGTACTTCTGATGCACAATGTGAGACTAATCACTGCGAAACGACTCAGGTAGGGCGTGCTGGAAAGTGTACTAGCGCTACACACCCGAGTAGCCTCGATTGTCAGACGCCACCCTCCAATGCTCTGATAGTTGAAAAACGAGTTGTGTCGTCAGAAGATATTTCCGGAGGTCAGACACGAGTTTCATACATGATCACGGTGAAAAATATCAGTACCACTGAAGATGTGGAAAATGTACAAATCAGTGATGACATTCAAAAAGACCAAGGCACCGTGACTGTGATTGGCGATTCACTCTATGGCATCAATCTACGAGACGCCCAGCTCAATACCAACTTCAATGGCGACACGAACAAATCCATGCTGCTTGCAAATGCTACTCAGACAGGTCTGAAGCTGAAAAAGTACCCCTCAAGCGAATCCTATGCAAGCGTGATATATGCGGTGACCTATCCACTTGGCACCAAATCCACTGCGAACTTGTGCGACACAGCTTCTGTTACGGGGACCAATAAAATCAGTAGGTTTGTAAGCACTGCATCAAATCAGAAATGTATTGAAATCAAAGCTACTCCAACACCGACCCACTCACCCACGCCCACCCCAACCATACCGTCAAACGGGACACCGACACCAACAGCTACACCAACACCTACTCCAGGTAAGGTAGACCTGAGACTTGCAAAAACCACAGATAAAACAAAAATTAAAGTGGGGGACACGGTAGAGTTCACGATAACTATCGCCAACGAGTCAGCTCTTGGAGCACTAAACGTCAGAGTAAAGGACGACCTGAGTGACTCATTTGACTATATTTCACACGAAGCTACCTATGGTCAATACGATCGGAATGACGGTATCTGGTCGATCGGCAATCTCAACGCACTCACTACCCAGACGCTCAAACTCAAAGTGAGAGTGGTGAGCAAAAGTGATCTACACAATCTAGCTGAGGTCTATGGAGTTGAACAAGCAGACATTGATTCATCACCAAACAACTGTGACAAAGGTAAAAACAAAGAAGATGATTGTGCAGATGTGACACTCACCTCTGATGGTGAGATAGTGGGAGCAACGACCAAAGGAGGCTTACTGGCCGATACGGGTAATAGTCTGATCGCACCGCTCATATTCGGAGTACTTGGATTCGGCGCACTCTTTGTCGTCCTCAAGTTACACTCGAAACACAATCTAGTCATCAGAGTGTCAAACCCTGGTGCACAGACTGCTGCAAAAGAGTTGTTGTCACGACTCATGGTCCACCAAACCATCGCAGGCGGTGTTGTAGTTGCGAGCGCACTACTTGTGGGGGTGAGTATCCTCAATGTTGCCAATACGGTCCAACTCGCTCAACTACAAAGAGCAAATAGAGCAGTCGATCAAGGACTCACACTGGTGACAGCCGATGTCATACCGGTAGACAAAAAAGTCTCATTCAACTGTGGTGTAGCTACTCCTCTTGAAATCAGCATGACTGCAGCTGCTCCGGTGCGACTGACACTAGTCAATACAAATACAGCTGCACCAGCATATATTGCGCTGCCAGGATATGATGTGCTCACTCAAAGCATCACTATAAACCAACCCGAGGCAGCCGATGATATGATCAAGAAAGTGGAGGGCGAAACATCAGTAGTCTTCACGCCAAAGACATCTGGTGTCTGGTATATCACCAATGCTTCGTACTGTAAAAAAGAATCAAAGACGAATAGCTACGATATCCCTGAGTTTACCGTCGCCCCATGAACTTGAGTTGGTGAATCAATACTATCTACTTTCACCAAACTACCGAAATACTGAGGTATTTTGATACTACATGTGCTAGAATAGGCTCTTATGTCGATCCGCAATATAGCTATCATCGCGCACGTTGATCACGGTAAAACTACTCTTGTTGACGCGATGCTCAAGCAAACACACACATTTCGTGACAATCAAAAAGAGATGAGTCAAGAGCTCATCATGGACTCAAATGATCTTGAAAAAGAAAAAGGCATCACCATCCTTGCCAAAAATACTTCTGTTCAATACCACGAGACGAAAATCAATATCATCGATACGCCTGGACACGCAGACTTTGGTGGAGAAGTCGAGCGCGTACTCAACATGGCATCCGGTGCCATACTTCTTGTCGATGCGGCCGAGGGACCACTCCCACAGACACGATTTGTACTCAAAAAAGCTCTTGAAAATCATCTCAAACTCATCCTCATCATTAACAAGATCGACAAGCGCGATGCTCGACCACGGGCAATCATGGCAGAGGTAGAGAATCTATTCCTCGAGCTAGCACATGATGAAAGTGCGCTCAACTTCAAAACTCTTTTTGCAGTAGGTCGTGACGGCAAGGCATTCCTGGAGCTTCCACAGACATACAGCTCATCAGATCCTGGCGACCTGTCACCGCTCTTTGACACGATTATCAAAGAAGTGCCAGAGGCAATCAAAGATCTTGATAAACCATTTCAGCTTTTGATCTCTACTCTTGATTCTGATAACTATGTCGGCAAACTTTGTATTGGAAAAGTCACTCGAGGTCGTCTCAATAAAGGTGACAAGGTCACGATCGTAGACCAAACGGGCATCAAGGGCAACTTCAATGTGACGAAACTCTACACAAGTCGTGGACTTGCCCGTGAAGAAGTATCAACAGTCTCCAGCGGAGATATCATCTCTATCGCCGGCATCAGCGAGCTTACCATTGGTCAGACGGTTACTGATCCCAAGGAGCCTATTGCGCTCCCCTCAATATCTGTAGAAGAGCCCACTATCAAAATCACCATCGGACCAAACACATCGCCACTTGCTGGAAGAGAAGGCAAATATACGACATCCCGCCAGATCAAGGAAAGATTACTCAAAGAAAAAGAAACAAACCTTGGTTTGAAAATCGAAGAGAGTTCTGAATCAGTAGATTTCATAGTATCAGGACGCGGTGAACTTCATCTTGCGGTGCTTATCGAGACGATGCGACGTGAAGGTTTTGAGATGCAGATATCTCGACCACAAGTCATCTACAAGGAGATTGATGGCAAGATGTGTGAACCATATGAAGAGGTGACGATCGACGTACACCCAGATCACGTAGGAGCAGTCAACGAAGAAATGGGCAAGCGCAAGGCGATCATGCAATCGATGCACAATGATCTGACGGGAAGCGCCCGACTTGTGTTCAAGGTTTCGAGTGCCAATATCCTTGGATTACGCAATATCATGCTCACCAATACTCGAGGTACTGCAGTCATTTCAACATATTTTCTTGGGTATGAACCAAAAGGTGGCAAGCTTGAATCACTCCGCAACGGCGCACTTGTCGCTACTCAAACAGGTACAGCTGCTAGTTATGGACTCGTAGGTGCACAAGAGCGAGGATCGCTTTTCATCAGTCCTGGAGATCCAGTATATGAAGGTATGGTCGTTGGCGTCGCGTCAAAACCCATGGATATCGAAGTGAATGCGATCAAAGAAAAGCAACTCACGAATAACAGATCGTCTGGTGAAGGCGTCAAAGAGTCACTCACCTCTGCTTCCAAACTTTCGCTCGAGCAGTCACTCGACTTCATCGAGGATGATGAGCTACTTGAGGTCACTCCAGTGAGTTTGCGTATCCGCAAACGCTTTCTCACCGAAGCTGATCGTCGTGTTGCAAAAAGATCTGCTGGTAAATAATAAAAAGTTCCACAAAATATCTTCAGTGTCATATTCCCTCGTGCTACTATTGCGAGTCAAAACGAAAGTCATTCCGGTCCTTCGAAAGGCTTCACCATAGTCTACGCCCGGAGGGCTCAAGATAAACTCGCCGGAATCCAGGAAACATGGATCCCGTCCGCCAGTTGGTGGATTCAACGGGATGACGATATTTCTACTCTTCTCTCCTACTAGCTGTTGTATGATATACAAATATGGCAGAGTTTGAAGCATCTAAAGAAAGAGGCTCGAGTGGGGGTGGAAGTCCAGGAAGTGGACGCATGACTCTGCAGCGTGCAGTCGAACTGGGTGAGTACAAGCCCGAAGTTTTATCGAAATATGATGATTGGAATTTGCTTTCCAAACACGGACAGCTTCAGTTTATCCGCACAGGTCTTCGCAATCATAAAGGTCAGCTTATGACTCAGTACGCTGCGCTTTTCAACGTCCCAAACTATTCTCAAAAAGCCGCTGAGCTTGAGCCGAGACTCAACCACATCCTTGACCTGGTAAGACAAGTTGATAAAGATGAAGAGTACTACCTCGCACACTATGTTTAGACACAGCAGCTTTTCCTCCGCATCTCGAATAATGATAATCTTGGGTATTTTTGTTCTGAGTACATTGGTCTGTGGGGCACTCTACTACACCTACTCACATCGCCGCGAGGCAGAAACATCCCATTTATGTACCACGCATCACGACATCTATACAGTTATGAGATATAGGCTGGTGGATCAGGACTACGATTTACTCGTCGCAGATACGAGTGCGAAGCAAGAATATGGCTTGATGAACGTGAAGTCGAAAGCTGATATCTGTGGATATGACGGTATGATATTTGTCTACAAAGTTCCCCAAATATATACGTTCTGGAACAAGAACACACTCGTAGACCTTGAGCTGACATGGCAAAATAAGACGAGTGGGTATGAATCAAGGGCACAGCTGCCAAATATCACTGACCACGGCATGGTCTCTGTGTCACCCCAGGCACCTGTTGACACGGTCATTGAGATTATAAAGTCACAAGACAAAGATGAGAAAGTGACAGGGATTGTAAAGAAAACCTGTGTGGTGGGCGGCTGTAGTGGTCAATTATGTACTGAACCAGATGCAGGAGGTGGAGGAGTAGTATCGACGTGTGAATGGCGAGAAATATATGCGTGTTACCAGGACGCACGATGTACTTATGATGAACGTACCCAGAGCTGTCAGTGGGTACTCGATGACAAACTCAGGCAGTGTCTGAGTGCGCAAGAAAAACCACCACTTTGAATCAGTACGAAGTGATCCAACTCATGCTGCTTTGGGTTTTTGGAAACACCACCAGGCGAGAAATAGGAAAAATGCAGGGATGATGAGCCCAGCTGCGGTACCCTGCTCGATACCCTGGATGATCCCAAAATAGCCAGAGACCAACCCAAGTGCGAGATTGATGAATCCGAGAGTTTTATTTCCACGTTTCCAAAAGATAGGAATCAGTGCCATAATCAAATTAGACTGATAATGCCTCAATACCAGGTAGCGTACCCTTTTCTATGAACTCGAGCATGGCCCCACCACCCGTTGAGATATGAGTAATTTTATCAAGATGCTGCTCGTTGGCAAGAGCAGTGATCGTATCTCCTCCTCCGATTACTGATACTGCTTGTGGGTTTGAAATGATCGCATTGTAGACGCCATCTGTACCCAGAGCATACCGATGATCTTCATTTTTTCCCATCGGTCCGTTCCACATGACAGTTTTTGCTGTAGCGATGATAGATGTATATTTTTTCACTGTTTCAGGGCCGATATCGTAGGCTATACCATCATCTCCGTATATGTAGTCGACTGGCTTTGTAATCATTGGTAAATCTGGAAGACCTTTTTCGAGCGCGAGTTTGCCACCAACGAGTACGAGATCTGCGATAGAGGTGAGCTTGGTGATGAGTCCAAGTTTGGTATCTACTTTTGCGCCACCAATGATCGCAACGAATGGATGAGCAGGATCCTTTGTGAGTTTGCCGATCATCTCAATCTCTTTTTTCATCAGCAAACCTCCATAGTGAGGGAGGATAGGAGGGACCCCAACCACTGAGGCATCAGGTCGATGTGCGACGCCGAAGGCGTCGCCCACATACACATCTGCCATCGACGCAAGTTTTTTGACAAAGTCTGCGCTATTTTCCTTTTCACCAGGAAAAAACCTCAGATTATCTATGAGTGCGATCGATCCCTCGAGTGTGGCAATATTTTTACTCCAGATATCGATGTTTTCATCAGATGATTTGCTCTGATCAAATCCATAAAATGTCACGGGCATATCGATGAACTTCTGTAAACGTACTGCAATATTCATAAGACTTGCGCTGACCTCATAGCCTTTAGGCTGTCCGAGATGTGAGCAGAGGATCAGCTTGTTACCGCCTGTCAAAAGATGCTTAATAGTAGGGATAGCCTGACGGATGCGCTCATCATTGGCTATAGAGTGATTCTCATTGAGCGATACATTGAAATCAACCCGCATCAGGATGCGCTTATTTTGCAATGGAACTTC
>CAZJWN010000011.1:0-15477 GCA_964550105.1 uncultured Gammaproteobacteria bacterium | reverse complement strand
GCCGTCGATCTTTTCAGTTTACCCAGGGTACTGTCGAGGGTGGCAAAGAGAGCGTCTTTGGATAGATTTTTTTTCCCAGTCAGCGCATTGAAAAGTGACGATTTGCCTGCGTTGGTATAGCCGACGATCGCTACCGTCTTCATTCCCAGCTCTCGTCGACGCTGCATGCGTTGCAGGCGATCAGTATTTAGCTTTTTGAGCTTGTCTTGCGTTGCTTGGATTTCTTCGCGCCAGTGACGTTTCATACGCTCAGTATTGGTTTCACCAAGTCCCTTGGCCCCTATTCCTCCACCCTGTCGTGATAGGACGAGTCCCATGCCAAATATGCGCGGGCCCATATGTCGCATCGCGGCAAGTTCGATTTGCATGCGGGCCTCTGAGGTGCGCGCATGTTTTTCGAATATTTTCAGAATCAGATCGACACGATCCCAGACTTCTATTTCAAAGTAGGCTTTTTGGAGAATTTTTTTGAGCTCAAATATCTGTCCAGGTTGGACGATATCGTTCAAGACTACATATCTGATGCCATCTTTTTTGATGAGATCAAACACTTCTTGGACCTTGCCTGAGCCGATGTAGGTCGTCGAGTCTGGGTGCATACGTTGTTGGACGATATGGTCAACGACACCGAGACCAGAGCTGTAGGTGTGGATGAGGTGGATCGTCTCTCGGATCCGCAACGCACTGATCTCGGGTGAGGTATGCGGCAGGACAACATCGAGGATGAGAAAGCGCATGGCGATCATATAGTGGGTATTGTAGCAATAAATCGTAATAAGACCTGACCTCAACGAACATGTGGTAGCCATGCTTCATGCTACAATGATCTGAGCAGATGAAAATATACTCTCAAACTGCCATAGTCAAATATAGATCTATAGTCACGTTGCTGGCGATCGTGGCTCTTGCGGCGGTTCTTCGCTTTTGGCACTTGGGCACGGCTCCCAAGGGCCTGCTCATCGATGAGGCAAGCTTTGGATACATCGCGAAATCGATCGCTGAGACGGGTAAAGATGAGCATGGCGTGAGCTATCCGATCATCTTTGAAGCCTTTGGTGACCAGAAACTTCCGCTTCAGGGATACTTACTCGCACCTGTAGTCAAAATATTTGGCCTGAGCAATGAGAGTGTGCGAAGTGTATCGGCGATGGCAGGAGTCATGACAGTGGTTGGTATATATCTACTCATTTCTTCATTGTTCACCTCACGATGGGGTCTTTTGGCAGCAGCAATCACCGCAGTGAGTCCCTGGACATTTTATCTCAGTCGATTTGCGTGGGAATCAAATGTCGCATTGTGTCTCTTTATCTTTGGGCTCTATTTCCTTTTTCGAAGCATTGAGCGTCGGTCCTTATCTGCTGCATGGATGCTGATGATCTTGTGGGCTTTGACCTGGTATACGTATATCGCCTATCGCCCGATCACCGGAATCCTTGGACTGATATACATCATTCAGATCCACAAACAACGTATATTTAGTCTCAAAAAAATATTCCTTCTCTGCCTTGGCGCCCTCATCATCATCAGTCCACTTTTCTCCTCAAGTGCACGAGGAGCCAACACTGCTCGACTCAATCAAGTAGGAATTCATAAAAATCCTGGCATAGTCATGAAAATAGATGAGAAGCGCGCATATTGTAGCTCTCACTCAAAGCCCTTCTGGTGTTCGCTTGCGTGGAATAAGCCCACAGAAATCATCGAGACATTTGGTGAGCGGTTTATGCGTGCATATTCCTTCGAGTATTTGTTTGCGCCCATCAAAGGTGATGTGTTGTATGCAACTGATGATAATGGTGAATTTGCAGGAATACTCGCACCTTTTCTATATGTCGGTATTGGGATAGCTCTATATAACTTATTTCAGAGGTCAAAAAACCATATGAGTTTTTGGGTTAGTGTGGGTTTAGTGGTTAGCATATTGCCAGCTATTTATATCAGCGACATGCATCGGATACGTGGCTCGGCACTGTTTCCCTTTATCATCATAGTGATGATCTGGGGTGGAAATTACGTTTTTTCACACATCACTCGACAGTGGCAAAAATTAGCGATAATAACGATCGTTTCTGGATTTTTCGTGATACAAACGTATGTTTTCTTGATGAATTGGTTCACGGTACATATAGATCAGTATGATTTCACTTATGGCGGGCATGTTCTCCCACTCATGCGCTATTTGGGTAAAACAAGTCCAGACACATTGATCTATTTCAAACCATTTATTTCAGACCCTGTTCTCTCCTTTGCATACCATACTAACGTTGATCCTCAGATATACCAAAACCGTGTAAAGTATGGAGACAGAGAAGCCAACGGTTTTCGACATGCTACTCAACTAGATCGTTTCGAGGTGACTTATGCATCACCGGGATATATCAGATGTCTCAAAAAGCAGTATTCCGGTCCACTTCTATACGTCACTGATACAAAAGAATCACCACGTCCAATATTTACTGTCAAGTCGACCAATGGAGTTCACACGCTTGCGTATGTTTATAATATTCGCAGATTTATTCCAGACCCGACCTGTGAAAAGTGAGTCATCCCGCTGGTTAGAAGTCATATCATCTATACGCACAGCCGACCGCATGGTCGTTGACTAGCCCACATGCCTGCATAAACGCATAACAAATTGTGGAGCCAACAAAAGTCATCCCGTATGATCTCAAGCCTTTTGACAATGCATCTGATTCTGGTGAAGTTGCGACCAGATCAGAACGTGTACGGATGGTATGGCGAATGGGTTTATTTTTGACAAAAGACCAGACGTATTTACTCAAGCTCCCCCACTCATGCGTTATTCGTGCCACTGCAAAAGCATTTTTCCGCACACCATATACTTTGAGGCGATTACGGATGATGCCCGGATTATGCAAAAGCTCATCAAGCTTTTGGTCGGTATATGTGGTGATTTTGACGAAGTCAAAATCACTGAAAAGCGATTTATATACATCGCGCTTGCGAAGTACTGTGATCCACGACAGCCCTGCCTGGGCACCCTCAAGACAAAGCATCTCAAAAAGTAGTCGATCATCATGGACCGGTTTCCCCCACTCCTCATCATGATAGCGTGTATACAGAGGATCACTACCACACCAGAAACAGCGAGCGATTCTGTCTTTACCAACTTGGGTTACATCTGACATGAGAGCAGGGTGAGAAATGGGACGACCGCGCACTTTTTACTTTAGTGCGCGGTCATATGTTTACGATTTATTCAACATTATTGCACCAGGCATCTCCGTCTTTGGTTGGTTTACCCGAGGCGTCTCGAGGTCCAGTGTATATAAAGTCCTTTGCATGGTTTATATGTCCAGGGTTACTGATACTCACTGGAAGTGCGTTCCAACCCTTTGATCCGCTCGTCCAATGGCAGATACCTACGAGGGCTGGGGTTGGTGAGGGAACTGTAGTGAGTGTGGGCTCAGGTGTCAGAGTAGCCGTCGGTTCAGGCGTCGCTGTTGGCTCGGGAGTTGGGGTGACGGTAGGTGTCGGGACGCATGGTCCTGGGGTGACTACGAACACAACTGGATTGGAAAATGTTGGAGTGATCGCTGGTGGGACCGGATTCATAAAAGCCCACGCTGTATAGGTACCCGGAGCGAGGTAGCTCGGATCACTGGTGTTGTTTGGATCGATAGAGTAGCTATACATGCCAGCCGCATCAGAGGTACGCATGACAGGGTTGAATATCGTCGGGGATTGGAAAACGATCGTGACTGGGGTACTTGGACGGCCCTGACCAGTAAAGATCATATTACACGTGACCTGATCCGTAGTGACCGCGAGGGTCAATGTCGATGATTCAATCGCTGATACTGCTGATGTTCTACCTATTCTGTATCCCAGAAAGACGAGCCCGAGTAGCGATACGAGTACTAGTGTAACCACGCTATACCAATGCGACTTTGAGAGTTTAGTCATAAATAAGTTACTAAATGATAGGATGTACTTTCATACTACTCCCTGTCACATGGCTATGTCAAGGAGGAGATGTTCAGGACTGCGGCTACTTGCTATACTAGTTCCCACATGTTTCCCTCGTTTTTGATCACATTTCGCGAGGTAGTCGAGGCAGCCTTGATATTTGCGACGATCACTGGCATCCTCTACCGACTACGTGCGCGTGCGTATATCAGAATCGTGTGGGTCGCTACCCTCGCAGCCGTAGTGGCGAGTGTGATTCTGATACTTGGGTTTGAACTTTTGGGTATGAAGTTTGGCCAGTGGTATGCCGGGCGCACTGAGCAGATATTTGAAGGTGCACTCATGACTATTGCGGCAATATGTATCACCTGGTCGGTATTTGTTATCAACCGCAACTTTGTCCAATATAAACTGAGACTAGAGCATTCGCTCGACTCGCGTGTGAAAAAATCAGACAGATGGGGCTTGTTCACGCTGATATTTACCTCGATTTTTCGTGAGGGCTTCGAGATAGTACTTTTTCTCACTACACTGAGTCTTTCAACCAACTTCAATCAACTTTTTGCAGGCTTTGTATCAGGGGCATCTTTGGGGATCTTATTTGCGGTACTTGTGTTTGGAACCACGCTGAAGCTACATGTCCGGTGGGTATTTCGCGTATCCAACGCGGTTCTCATACTATTCGCCGCTGGCTTGCTCGCTCGAGGGGTCAGTGAGTTCACTGAGGCAGGGCTGCTACCCGAGATGTCCGCATTCATTTTTGGCTTTATCCCGGATGCGCAAACTTTGATGGGTGGATTTACCAAGTCTATGTTTGGGATCACGCGTCACATGAGTATCCTACAACTCAACCTCTATATACTCTACTCGATGTGGATGGGATGGTGGGTGTATGCGCGGAAGACTCACAGGGTCTTTAAGTCAAAGGTCTAAAGTCAAAGGAACACATTAGTAGTTCCACTTCACATATTCACTTCCCATGTGTGCCACGGGTCTTGATGAAAATCGATGAGCCTGATCCAAGTAGGCGTGATTTTGTATATGAGCTGTTTTTTGGACAGTACATATTTTGCTACGGTTGGCACGATGCTATAGTGTAGTTCCTCGAGCTTGGTTGCCTGTTTACCCGTGACTTCATGCGCTTCCCCCTCGTACTGGAGGGTACGCCCTCCATCCCATCCTACCACAAGCGACACACGGGGCTCTTTTTTGAGATTTACCACCTTTCTCGAGTGCTCATATGAGGTGAAGACCAGCTCAAGATCCCCAGTACAACTATATCCAATGACTGCGGACTGCGGTGCACCATGGATATTCACCGTCGACAAGACCGCAAGGTGATGATTGCCGAGATACGTAGCTATCGCATGGCGAGCCTCGATGGGTTGAGGTGTATCATAGATTTTCTCCATATATTAAAATTGTATATCGTGGTGAGTAGGCGGCAGTGATATTTATCACTGGAAATTTGACCCGGTATGCATCAGAATGATACTATGCATGTCTTTTTTGAAGTCCAGCCCTGGGAACAGAAGTTGTTTGAAGCTGCTTTTCCTGGATGCAAGTGTGTTTCCGAACCATTGAGTGAAACAAACGTGGCTTCACATAGAGATGCGACGGTGGTCTCGGTATTTATCTACTCTCAAGTCACCGCCGCACTCATCGACAAGTTGCCGAGTTTGAAGATGATTGCGACACGGTCTACCGGATTCGACCATATTGCGGCGGACCATGCAAAGTCAAAAGGTATCGCCGTAGCAAACGTGCCTGAGTATGGCTCCAATACGGTGGCAGAGCACACATTTGCCCTCATTCTTGCACTGTCGCGCAAAGTATTTCCATCGATTTTACAAGTGAAGAATCCAGATTTCACACACACAAATCTCACGGGCACAGATATTTTTGGAAAAACTATCGGTGTGGTTGGGCTAGGAAAAATAGGCCTTCGTGTCGTGCAGATAGCGCGTGGCTTTGGGATGCGTGTACTGGTCTACAATCGCACGCAGAAAGATGAGCTTGCGGCTATTTATGGATTCACCCACGTGAGTCTCAATGAACTGTTGAGCAAGTCCGATATCATCACCTTTCACCTATCACTCAATCCAGAGACAAAAGGCATACTCAATATGGACAACATATATCGGGTCAAAAAAGGTGCCTATCTAGTAAACACTGCGCGCGGTGGCCTCATCCAAACTGAGGCTTTGGTCTGGGGGCTCCAACAAGACATCTTGGCCGGGATAGGACTAGATGTACTCGAAGAAGAAAAGGAGCTCGTAGACGAGATCGCCATCCTCTCCCCCACGTACCAGAGAGAGCACAATCTGCAAAACCTCGTATACAACCATATGTTGCTCCATCATCCGCACGTGGTCATCACCCCGCACAATGCGTTCAACAGCCAAGAGGCACTTGCGCGAATCATCCAAACCACGATTGAGAATATCAAGTCATTTGTAGCGGGCAAACCCCAAAATACCGTTGTGTAGTCCAGAGTTTGTCTCTATCTGATCAGTGATTCGCTTTGAAAAGTACATACATGTGGAGTATACTGAAGCTCTGATGAAGTCAAAACTCACTTCCTTTTTCAGTCGAACAACACCTGAAACCTACAATAAGGGTACTATCCTCGTCGCTGGTGACACAAAACCTCATAAAGCATATCTGCTCGAGTCTGGTGCGATCAAAATGATCACCTACACCCCCCAGGGTGCACAGGTGATCCAGCATATCCTCGTCCCGGGAAGCTCTTTTCCTATATTGACGGTCAACTCTCAGATACACAATAGATTTTGGTTTGAGGCGATGACCACAGTCAAAGTCCGCGAGACTCCCTATGCACTATTTGCCCAATATATTTTGAACGATCATGAACTATTGAGAGAGCAATTCGACAAACTTACCTTCGCACTAGACAAATACTCACTACGTATCGAGTCGCTTGCCCAGTCGGACGTGCGTGTTCGGATGATGTCTACTTTGATGTATCTCATGAATCACTTTGGATCTGTCGAAAAAGATGGCACGATGCTCTGTAGTCTAGCCATCACCCATCAAGAGCTTGCGGACTTTATCGGAGCATCACGGGAGACAGTGAGCCGCGAGTGGGAGAAGCTCAAGGCTCATGGAGTCGTTGACTTGCGCGCCGGACAAATCGTGCTCAAAGATCCCACATATATCCAGCGACAGGAAGACTGATCTTTTGACATCGGTTGGATCACCCACCTACATCACTTTACTAGGTACATGAGGCGGCATCCTCAATAGTTTCGTGGCGAGGACCCAGACAGCTATCATGCTTAGCTGACAGGCCAAACACACGGGGCAAATCACTCGAAGTTCGAATATCTCGATAAAGGTGATGCGTAGGCAAAAGAGCACTCCAAATGTTGCCACGCCCCACACGACTCTCCGCCATTTTTTGAAACTTGCGATCAAGATACAAATATAGCCAATCAGTCCGTACAGTGCGGTTGGTATACCCAACGTGAGCGAGACAGGGCCCTTGATGACCGCGTCACAGTTGACAGTCGCGTTGATACTGCATGGTTGAAAAGATGGGGCGGCAATACGCTGCCATAACAGATAGATAGCGAGCCCCAAACCAAAGATACTGATATATGAGATCCAGCGAAAAATACGTGTAGTGTTCATATACCCAATATACTAAATGAGTTTTGACGAAGTGCATGTGATCTATGTCACAGAAAAATACACAGCCAAGTGAATATTCGAGCTTATCAAATTTGTTGCACATCTTGTTCATGTCGTATTTCTCCGTTACTCATGAATTTAAAGATGTGAATAACTATTATTGGCACACCATCTCTGTTTTCTCTAGTTTTTGAGGCTTCAGTACGAACGACATATGGCACATCTGGACGAGTGTCTGGAGGGGTAAGATTGTTTCGATGTACAGTCTCTTGAACGATTTCTTGGCCATTTTCATGTAACATAGACACAGTGTACCTTAAATACAGGACACAACCAACTAGTAGTGGTCAAGGAAGATGCAAATGTAGTATATGTATGGCCTAGTGTAGACAAAGGATAATCTCAAGACGAAGACGAGTGCTGATAGTACTTCTTCCCTTTGAGATTTTCCGGCAAGTATTCTTGTTCAACTTTGCTCCCCTCAGCCTCCTTTTTCCATGGGTATCGCACATGACCGGTGCCGTAGCCTTCGGCTTTGACGACTTTATTCACAGGATTGCGCAAGTGCAGTGGGATAGAGTCCCACGGGAGATTTCTCACATCAGCGAGCGCTGCCTCGATCCCCTCATAGCTGGCAGTCGACTTTTTTGCTGTTGCGAGATAGGTTGCACACTGAGCAAGGATGATGCGAGCTTCGGGCATACCGATCAAGGCGACGGCCTGGATACAGGCCGTCGCGACGACAAGAGCTGTCGGTTGTGCGTTGCCGATATCTTCACTCGCAAATATCACCATCCGACGGGCAATAAATACAGGTTCCTCACCGGCCTCGATCATCCGGGCTAGATAGTGGAGGCTCGCGTCAGCATCTCCGCCCCGCATACTTTTGATAAATGCCGAAATGGTGTCATAGTGGTCATCTCCCGCCTTGTCATACCGGGCCGTTTTCGACTGGAGTGCAGTGGTTAGATGTTGAACAGAAAGTGACTTTTGACCTGATGCAGCTATTTCGATGGCATTCAGTATTTTGCGTGCATCACCACTCCCATATGAGGTCAAAAAGTCGATCACGTCACGTCCGGGAGCCTTAATCTCGAGGTATTTGCATGCTTTAGTGATGAGCGTTTTCATATCGGACTCGCTATGTGCATGGAGTCGATAGGTCTGACAGCGAGAGACCAGAGCCGGAATGACGCTGAAACCGGGATTTTCTGTCGTCGCACCAATGAGGGTGAGTATCCCCTGCTCGACCGCGCCAAGGAGCGCGTCCTGCTGAAGCTTGTTAAAACGATGTATTTCATCAATAAAGAGGATGGTCTGGGGTGGTTCCGTTGGAAGTTCAACCTTGCGCCGCTTCGCAGACTGGATGATGGCTTTGATGTCGCTTGTCCCACTTTCGACAGCTGATATGGGTACAAATACTGCATCTACCGCTTGGGCGATGAGTGCAGCTAGGGTCGTTTTCCCACAGCCGGGCGGACCCCACAAGAGTATTGAGTGCAGCTGACCAGTCTCGATCATATGGGTGATTGGCTTGCCTGGTCCAACGAGATGAGATTGACCAATATAGTCGTCCAATGACTTTGGTCGGAGAATGTATGCAAGAGGTGTGGACATGAGGTGATTATACTCGGGCAAATGTTGCAGTGGAAGAAAATCACCAAAGAGAATCGCCATCATTGACTAGGAGCACGGGTGATTTTGCGGAAGGGCAAGGAAGGTGTAGGAGTGGGCAGATATTTACTTTTTATTTTGGCAGATGCTGATGCATCAGTGAGACCATCATACCTATGTTGGAGGTAGGCATGTATATCACGCCAGTCTTTCTGCCCCTCAATCGGTTGCAATATATACTGCCCTTGGGGTCCTGTCCCTTCCTCTAGCACGTTATCGTTTGAGAGCGCGATGGACTCGATTTTATAGTCTTTTTTTCGCATATATTCTTTGAGTGTCTCGGGCAAATCAGCCAGTGAGTAATCAGTGTCAATATATTTCCCGATGGATGTAGCTATGCGGACGAGTGCGGGAAATGAGTTGAGTGAAAGAACTTTTTCTTTGATCGCTTCGATGACTTGTTTTTGATGCTGGCTCCGATAAAAGTCGCCACCTTCATTTTCTGATTTTCGTGACCGGACGTATTTGAGTGCCATCTGTCCATCTAAAGTGGTAGTACCTGTAGGCAGCTCGAGTTTTTCATATCGACACGGAAACTCTTTTTCAAGCAATCGGCCTGAGAGCGTTGCCACGAGCTCGGGAAGCTCCTCCTCTTTGTGATCACAGAGCTCATTTTCTTTCCCATCGATCGGGTACCACTCGTCAAGAAACGGAAAATTGCGCGTGACTGAGATACCCCCTAGTTGATCTATAAAAGCAGTAAACGACGCAAAGCTTACCGATACCACGTGATCTATCGGCTCTCCAGTGACGGTGGATAATGCATATTTTGCGAGCGTCAGTCCTCCACCCGAATCTGATTGATATTGAGCGAGCTTACCTGGGTAGGTGGTGTCGTCGAGTCCATAAGCATAAGCTGCATTGATCTTGTGATTTATCATCTCGCCGTTTTTTCCCAACGGGAGCGGAATCCATATGTCTCGTGGTATGGATATGAGAGATATTTTCTGGGCGCGATCATCGATCCGTGCGACGATCATCGAATCAGTGAGTGCTCCGCCCTCATGTTTGCCTCCGCCATATCCAAGGAGTGCTATGGTATGAAAATATGGAGTAGGTGTTGGAGTCGGAGGGGTACTATTTTTCGCTGATGGGACGGTAGTAGCTGCTCGACTAGAATATATGAGTAGTGCAATACCGCAGATTGACGCCAAGACCAACGCCAAAAAAAACCAGCGGTGATGTTTCGATTTTTTCATACCAGATCATTATTCTATCAGCTATTTCACCTCATCGACTGCCTGCGATCACTCACACATTCACTTACCTGTCGTGGATATCAATATCTCGTGTTCTGGCAGACGAAACAGCCCCTCTCCCAGGCGTTTTTGGTCGAGGTAGTGAGCAATAAATCCGGCTGTCCGTGAAAACACAAAAAATGCATTGAAAAACTCATTGGCGATCAAGGTCTTCAACTCTTCTTTGGTCACTTTCTCTTCGTGACAGAGCAAATCAAGCATGACTGCAGCGATGGCGCCATCGACATTGAGGATGAGATTGGATTTTTTCTTGGTGGTGACTGAGGCGACTGATTGAGCAAAATCTAAGTATGGATGAGCCTTGAGTTGCAGCGCAAAATCGGTAATCAGAGCAACGCGTGGATCTGGTTTATCCACTCGATATGAGCGATGTCCGATACCAGGGATAATCAACTTTTTCTGGGCGTACTCCTCTACTACTTCGCTAGCCTTGCGGGAGAGATGAGTATGCCACACTCCCGCTGCATCGTTGGTAGCGCCCCCAAATCGTGGTCCTATGGTCAGGAGGCCTGCGGCCACTGAGGAGACCATATCGCGTCCTGCTCGGGCGGTAATCATCGTATTTACTACCCCAGATACATAGGGGCCGTGATCGACACACAGCTTAAGGATAGTATCGATGCATGATACGGTGATCTGGCTTTTGAGAGGTCGACCTAAAAAAAGCGATCCGACAATCTGAGCAAGTGTAGAATCTGCTACCCAAGCCTGCAGTGGGCGCCCCAACAGCGTAGGGACGCTATCTGCTTCTCCTGAAATAGTCGAAGTGAAAAGAGTTGATTTGCGATTGGTTACGTCTGAAAGAGAGCGTTGCATAGGAGGATAATTAAATTACAAATACCAAGTTCCAAATAAATTCAAATTCGCAATCTGCAATTTACAAATAATTTCAATGCAAATTCTCAATTTTGAGTCCTACACTATATATTCTAAGTTATATACTTTTCAGGTGTGCGAGCACTTCGCTAAAAGTGTGAGTCACGGTGACAGCGGCCTGTGCTAAGGCCTTGCGCTTCTCACTCGCTTTTTCTTTGACCAGATGTGCCTTTGCTTTTGCATGCCCAAACTGGGGACTTTCAGGAAAAATCTCGCCAACAGTACCTCCAATATGGGCAATAACTGGCTTGGTGATAGTATGGTTCTCGATCATCTCTTTTAGTTTATATTCATCCTCACCTCCGAGCTCTCCATAGTAGACGATTATCTTTGTCTCCGGGTCTTCCTGCGCCAGGATAAAAGCATCTTGAGGTGTGCAGATAGGCCAGCGATCGCCGCCATAGGAAACAGCAAATGACACGCCATGTCCCGACTGATATACGAGAGAAATGAGCTCGCCTGTCATCCCACCAGATCCTGAGATCACAGCTACATGACCGGGATCGGTGATGTTGAGCTTTTCCCATTGCGCGGGATCGACTCCTCCGACCGCACCCAGCTTCAAAGCGCCAGGGACAAGGAGACCGACTGTTGCTGGTCCGACCACGAGTGATTCGTGTTTCACTGCGGTATGATATATCGATAGTGCATGCTGCTCAGTCACTCCCTCAGCAAATACCACCCCACCCATCATATGTGGGTAAATAGTGAGGGCGTGTTCAATATCAGATTTTACTCGACGTGCCGATGACACGTGGACGAACCAATCTATTTTCTGACCAGGATTGGCTTGGGCGTATTCGGCAATGGTGCGATATGTCGCAAAGAGCTGTTCCTTTTTGCCCCAAAAGAGTTTGGCGATACCTCGTGTTCCAGTAACAAGTGCGTAGATATCAGGACGGGTCTTGTTGGATAGGTAGTCAAAATCGAGCATCGATTGGATGACTACAAGATGTTGACCGATGATGAGTGTCGGATGAGATGTTGAAGCGCGGATCTGGGCTATGAGTTGAGGTTTCATGGGTGATTGATAGTTTTGAGTGCGTGATGGATGATGTCGGTGAGTGGTAAACTCTGGTCAGATACTTCATGGTTGATATGATGATCTGTGAGAAACTTTTCGATCAGTTCAAGTCCCTTTTTCTGATTTGGTCCGCCCCGTCTTACCAGTATTGCAACCTTACTCTCGTTCAACTTTTGTGTAAATGGTCGAATACCGTCGATGACCCCCAATAGAGTGGTGTGTATATCAGTAAAGTTGGCAACACCTCCCGCTATGATTAGTACCTTGTGTGGTGCTTTGGACTGGATCAAGGCCTCGACGACAGTACGCGTATATATTTCAACATCTTCACGGCGCGGATCGCCACTATATTCCCCGTAGTTTCCGAGTTGTGTGCCGTATCCCGCATCGGCGACCTCATCTGCGAGGACGAGACTTGCTCCACCTCCTGACAGCAGCATCCAGAGTGCGCCGTCTGGATTCAGTATGGTCAGCTTGAGAGATGAGGCTGTGTTACGCTGCAACTCGGTGATGCGCTGTTCTGCGGGGTGTCTATTTTGGGTCTTGACGTATCCATGAACCATCACTTCATCAGTCTGAGTAATCGGAGCCGTATCGTCAAACAGTACTGCAGCATCCAGTATGTGGTACGTTCCCTCATTCACAACAAGCGGGTTGATTTCGATGAATGACCAATCATAGGTATTCATGACCGCTATCAGCGACTGGATGAATGAGTGCAAGGTAGACGGAACACGAACAAGATCGCTGGGAAGGATATATCGAGTGACTGAAGACCAAGACTCCTCTATCTCGATACCGCCCTGATGGGTGTGGAGAAGAAGAAATCCTTCCCGTACTCGCTCAAGGGACATATAGTGCTCTGTTTCGGGTGTATGCGGGACCACGGTTTCGATCAAAAATGAGTCAAACTCTGAGTGAGATTTGATAAAGGCTATCGCCTGTATGGGCGTCACGCCAACCTGTATCAGTCCTTTTTTACCCCGTTGTTTGATGCCTTGGTCGACCTTGACTACAAGTTTTGCATCTTTGAAAAGCACTTTTATCTCCTTGGCTGTCGTATTTGCATCGGCCGCCATCCCAAACCACGATGGAGACAAGCCCTCGCGAGAAAGGATCGTTTTTGCGGCATATTCGGTAAGTTTGGTGCGGGCCATATGATGATATTGTACCTGAGTAAAGGGGTATGCAACTATACTCTGATACGCTCACACCAGTAAACAATATATTATAGGGTATAATACACACTTATGAGTAAAGAGTCAGGTAATTCATATCATATTAGTGCCGGGAGAGCGGTCGCAGTTGCTGCCACTGCTCTGAGTCTTACTGCGTGCGGTACTGCTGTCGCACCCGGACAAGAGCAGATATCTCCAGGTGGTGGCAGTACACTCGTGCTGAGACGAGCGCCTGTACAGTATGGATCGACATATCTTTCAGTTCAGACCCCAACACCTCAGCCCGACATTATTGCGACACTTCAAACCGAAAAACGGGGGGGGGTGCGGCCGACACCTATGGCGACATACTCGCCGATAGAAAAACCAGTGTTTACACCGACTCCTGCACCGACACTTGACCTCTGTTCTGTATTTGATGATCCGGTTCTACCGGGAAATAGTCCGGTCTATGCGTTTCAAAGAGTGGATAAGGGTGCTGATACCTGTGACAAGATATATGTATCAGCTGCAGATGAGCACGAAGCTAGACAGATACTTGCAACAGTGGTTGAGCTCTCGCGACCGATCTCGGATTCTTTGCAGATGGAAAGAGTTGATGTTCTTCCAAATGGCCTGATAGTCCGATCGCTGTACCCAAACCCGATTGCTGTCACTGACAAGATTAGTAGAGAGATGGCAGGTGGTGTCACCACACATAATTATATAAAGTATGGACCAGATCCAAACAGTGACGCGTTTGCAATAAGTGCAAGAACCGAAACTAGGAGCTTAAATGTTGAGGCTGCATCATTATTTGCTACATCTGCTGTGACCGCAACCAACATCATCTTAGAGTATCTTGGATCTTTACCCCGGGATCCTCGTGTTCAGGTGACTGTGATGGTGAAGGGATCGGCTGCCGAAGGGTATCCAGTACCCGGAGATTCAGATATTGACTTCGTTGTAACAATAAGTGGACCTCAAATACCATTAATTCATGTGGTACGTAGCAAGCTCGCTGAACGACTCTATAGGCCCAAAGATCAAGATAGGGCACTATTGAAACGGCTCATGGGTGAGCGACTTCCGCCAGAAATAAAAAACATACATATTACCACCATTAGTAGAGGTGGCAATTTTAATTTGCAACAAGATTTAGGTGCACTCATGAGAGGCTCATTTGTTACCGGAGAGAAATACACTAATCCTCGATGGTTGGATATGATGCGAAGTAAATATAACCAATAGTAAACAAAGCAAAGGAGGAATCCTACCAACTCCCTCCTCCGCCGCCTCCCCCTCCCCCGCCTGAAAATCCTCCCCCACCTCCACCCCCACCCGAAGAACTGGACTTGACTGCAGTCATCGTCGATGCAAATGATGCAGATGCCTGACTCAAGTCACGTGAAAAATGACTCATCATAAATCCCCCATGTGGGCCGACATACCAGCTAGGCGCCTCAGTGAAAATATCCTTGAATTTATCAGCCCAAATCTGGGTGACGCCCAACGCCATCGCATAGGGCAAGAGCCGCTCAAAGAGCTGGGGAGTTTTTTCCGGAGCATTGTGAAACTCGATCCTATCTTTTTCTGCAGTGGACATGTATAGCTTGAGCCCCTGCACTTCTTCTTGGAGATTTTTCCCCCGTGGAGTATAAAACTGAAATGTCGCGATGAGAAAGACGATGATAGGCACAGTGAGTGCTAAACATGCCCAAAATATGAGCGACATGCCTGAGATAACGCCAATAAATAGAGTGATAAACAGCGAGATATATACGATATAGAGAGGTCCACTCACAGGAGAAGGACTCGATCGGAATATACCCTCTGTCACACCCCACGCGCGGAGTGCTGATTTGATTGTGTCGATTTTGGGGGCAAACGAGTACTTGAGATCGCC
>CAZJWN010000010.1:0-16212 GCA_964550105.1 uncultured Gammaproteobacteria bacterium | reverse complement strand
TCAATATCGACGCAACAAAAACCGCCAATCCCTGTGGAGACATCTCAAACTATCCGAATCTAGGATCCTATGATCTGAATTTGGCCCAGTTGGTCAACGACGCCAAGGATATCGTTTCTACATATGGCACACAAATAGCCATCTACCAGCTAGGCAATGAACAATGGGGAAATCTTTCACCGAGTCAATATACGAGTCTTGCACTACAGTTTGCCCGGGCCATGAAGTCAATCAACCCGAATATCAAGATCGCAATCCTCGCCTACCCCACCTGGGGGATTGGTTCAAGTCCGGAGATTGCCTGGTCTGCAGCAGTCAATCAGATTAAGAATCAAACATGCAACAACACGCGATGCTTTGAATATATTTCTGATCATCCATATGTTGACAAACCAAACTCCGCAAACGGATCACTGCTGACGTCCACTATCGATCAATATAGGAACTCATTTACCAAGCGTATCAGTGAGTTTGCCCCCCTCAAATTGGCGCTCACTGAGTGGAACGTGGCGGGCTGTTGGAATACGACTACTCCACCGTTTCAATCACAGGAGCATGCTCTGTATGCCCTCAAATCACTACTTACTATGGCCCAAACAGGTGTAGCAGTATCAAGCTGGCATGATTTGACCAAAGACAATAGCTGTAGTGTGTTTAGTCCATCTGGACAGCTCACACCCACTTCACAGGCTCTATCTCTCCTGTCATCAGTGCAACCTGCATACTATCTCAATACAACGATCGCCATTGCCGATGTTGCCGCATATGGTATACAAAGCAGAGATGGCCGCACATACGTGTATCTGTTCAATCAATCTGCGGTCGCAAAGACGGTCCCATCGATCCTGATATCCTCAGCAGTCCAGATAAGCGCCCCCAGTTTTGGTTCAAAAAACACAACCACGACTACTTTAGGATCGTCAGGCAGTCTCACGCTCCCACCATATTCTATAACTCGAGCACTGCTTGATACTAGCACGGCCAGCTGCACAACACCTCCATCAACAGATCCACCACCTGTCACTCCTACCTT
This sequence comes from uncultured Gammaproteobacteria bacterium, assembly GCA_964550105.1. Lineage (GTDB taxonomy): Bacteria > Patescibacteriota > Microgenomatia > UBA1406 > GWC2-37-13 > JAGOLU01. Next base: position 15,179 of record CAZJWN010000010.1, on the reverse strand, counting down.
GACCCCACCTCCACCCGCAACCGCTGCCCCATCACAAACACCCACCATGACTCCACGCGTGACCCCATCTCCAGCCCCTTTTACATGTTTCTCAGGATCAGCCAGAGTGACTATGCAAACAGTCGTGAGTGGCCAACCCTCACAAGATGAGGTCTGTATCCAAACCTCCAGTGGAGATATCGTGAGATCATCGCGATTCGTTTGTGACCCTCGCTGTGGTGTATGCGGATATCGAGATGAGCGAACGGGAACATGTCGAAACGGAGCCTTGAGATATAGTAGTCCGGCACTGGGTGTCAAGGACGTCTGGTGTTGTGAACGCGCATATGTAGGCAATGTTTGTTCAACCCAGTCAAACAACACACTCACTGGGGATATTTTGTCCAATGCATGTACTGTCGCCGAGCAGCTCACCCCACGACCCTCAATCACCCCAACATCAAGATACATGTGTGATGTGAGTTGTGGGAACTGTGGCTACCGCAACACCATCACCAATCAATGTGGCAATGGTGCGACGCCTGACGGTACCTGGTGCTGTGAGCGACAATGTATTCAAAATAGCTGTATCACCGTATTTAACAACACGACCAATGGTGATACTATCGAGAACTCGTGCGAAAGTGAGGGTAGTAGATGTAGTCGTAGCACGCCTACGAATCAGCTACAACCAGTAGCTGCTCAAGCCACACCTGATACTATCATCGACCTCTACCCCACGTCAATAGTGTATAAAATCAAACAACTTATCACACAACTACTCAAGATGTGACAGGTTTGATATGTGCTACTCCAGATACAAGGTATCAGGCACAATAGTGATGTCTTCATGGTACTATATGCCATGCGCACAACCAGAAAAGACGTATATGACAGCATAGAAGCCCGGTCTCTCCGCTCCCGTACACGGACGGTGTATTTTGTGGACTATCTGATATCTCTCACAGGCACATCTACATTTCTTATCGTCAACGTTGTGTTGTTTATATCTTGGATTCTAGTCAATAGTGGGATGGTAGATTTCATCACTGTCTTTGACCCGTACCCATTTGGTATGTTGACTATGGTTGTATCTTTAGAGGCAATCGTACTTTCGATATTGGTACTTATTAGTCAAAATCGGACAAGTAAAATCGACACTATTCGTGAAGAAGTGCAAATGAGACTGAACATAATATCTGAACAAGAAGTCACTAAAGTTCTTGAGCTACTTATGAAAGTCTCACAAAAAGTAGGAGTAGAATTACACGATCCAGAACTTTTTCAGATGCTCAAGAAACTCAATACACAGCAGATAGAAACAGAAATAGAAAATCAAATACAAACAGCAGATCACGTACACAACACAAGAAATAGGATTCTGTAATACGCCGCACCTTTACACAGGCAAAACATATATACTTATATTTAGATTGATAAGACAAGCAGTATGTCACAGTCTGTACTTGCTCAGACTACTATGCTTGACTATGATATGAGTCAATCATATACATATGCCTATTGACACTAACAAATAAATACACTAGCATGTATTCATACATAACCTACACATATGGTATAGGTAAATACCTAGTCATTAGGTAGTCGTAAATTACACATATGTTATAGATCTACTACAAAATACACATAGAAAAAGTGATTTGTGTTGAACTAGCACTAGTATCGAGCTTTGACAACAGGCAAAAGAGCCTATCTGTACTGTCTCATCAAGCTACTGGATACCCAATGATAAAATCACAGTACATTGTGCTGAATAACACCTTTATCATGCGTATTGACCGATAGTACACACTACAAGTGCAATTGCATAGTTTTTTGAGCTAAATGTACTCATTTAGGTGTCAATAATGATATAGTATTTCGCACAGCGACTATTTACTGCACCAACTGTGCCGCTTTACTCTACTATCGGATATACACATGCATGTCAGCTGCTCATCCTTTGAGAATGAGCATATAGTATTAGCAAACACGTACTTTGACTGCTAAGACAGCCTACAATTCGCATTGGCCTGTCATACCAACATAAAATCACTCACCATCTCTGATCTCACCTTTTTCACCTATTTATATCAGATAGACTGTCAGAGCAATCTAAATGCACTATTTCGAATACCAGCTAGGTACAAATCAGTATAAAATCACATGCCTCATCACTAAAAATACTATATTTTTTACCTTACTTTGATTACGTTGAGTTAATAAAAATTCATAACATGATATAGCATGTGCATGGGCCAATTACTGCTTATATTACCTACACCAGTGGTGTAGGTAATATGTATATATTTAGACATATTGACAGTCTAAATATCCATATGCATAGGTAGCATGCTAATTAGTAATAAATATATACTTATACGACATTTTGTATCATGAAGTTGATGTGTTGTGTGATTTGGTTTCAAACATTTCGATTTATCTATATTTTGAAGCGTGCACGGATAAGCTCATCACTTAGTAGTTGCGTATATCCTTGTATAATCTACTCCTATGCGCATCGTTTCATCGTCACGTGCAGATGTTGCTGACATGGTTGCCCAGCGCCTCTCTACGGCTTTGACACAAGCACTGCAGAAGCACAGTACTGTTCTTCTTCTTCTTTCTTCAGGATCTTGGTCTGCGATATACAGATCGCTTACTTTGATTTTTCCTCCTATTGATATGAAAAATCTCACTCTTGCACTGGTCGATGAGCGACTTGTCCCTCGTGGTCACCATGATTCAAACGAAGAACAGATGCGAGATACGGGTATCATAGATTTGTGTATATCTAGAGGCGCAAGATTTATACCTACCCTACAGGATAAATATGTTGATATAGCAACTCATACTGATATTACTGACACTACATACTCACAATCACACGAACATAGTTCATATATATTGATGACTCTCGGGATTGGCTCTGACGGACACACAGCGGGCATACTTCCCGCCGCCAATGCGCATGTTTTTGATTCGCGTTTTGGTCGTAATAAAATGTTTGTATATTACGAAGCTTCTCCAGCAGAAACAAACAATCCACATCTGAAGAGATTTACAATAACTCCTTTGTGTATCCAAAAAGCAGATGAAGTCATCGTATATGCGGTAGGATCAGAAAAGAAACCCGTCATCGATCGCCTTCTCTCTTCGACTGATCAGATGTATGACTTCCCTGCTGCTATTCTGCGATCGATTACTGACAAAGTTACGATATATACAGACAGTGCCTAGTCACGCAGTACAGTGGGCATATACGCTATTTTTTGCCTATCGTGGATACTGTATGTCCACCAAACATATTGCGCATGAGAGATACAAGTTTGCCGGTGAAACTCGGGTGCTTCTGTGAATCAAGGCGGTACTGCAGCGAGCTCGCGATGATAGGTACAGGGATACCCATCTCTTTGGCTGTGTTCACTGTCCACATACCTTCGCCAGAGTGGCTGATCGATCCAGATATACCTTCTAGTGAGGTGCCATATAGTTTCAGTCCATCGAGTGTCCACTGCACAAGGCGAGATTCGATAACACTACGTTTTTGATACACTTCGGCTACCTTTATCAAGTCGAGTTGGAAGTCAGACTCCTTCAGCACTGTGAATCCTTCGGCTATGGCTTGCATCATGCCATACTCGATACCATTATGGATCATTTTAACAAACTGTCCTGCTCCGTACCCCTCAAAAAACTGATATGCAGTACCATCTGAGGCGACATCTTGAAAAAGTGGCTCAAGCTGCTGCTGTACGTCCCTAGTACCCCCAATCATGAGACATGCACCAGTACGAGCGCCACCAGGACCTCCTGAGACACCAACGTCGATATATGATACGCGGTATTGCTCTAGATATTTGGCATATAGGAGAGAATCTTTGAAGAAACCATTAGCTCCATCGATGAGGATGTCGCCAGGTAACAGAAGTGGTCCGACCTGTTCTATCATAGATTTTGTGGCGTCTCCGGCTGGGAGCATAAGCCAGATGATTCGAGATTCTTGGCCTATGGAATGGGTATGTTTGCCTTGACGACTGTGATCGGCTGCGAGTAGTGCTTCAATCGTCTCGTACACTGTTGCACCATGCTTTTTGACCTCTAACCGAGGTTCGAAAGACCTATTCCATGCATGGAGTGAGTGGAGTTTTTCATGCAACCTCAAGACGATATTTTTTCCCATTTTTCCAAGACCGATGTAGTGGATGATCATATAAATACAATAAATTATATAGTTGTAAAGTCAGAAAGTCAGTAAAGTCCTTAAAGTCTATAAAGTCTATAAAGCCTGTATAGTCATAAAGTGCACAAAGTAGTCGAGTTATCTTTTAAAATTACTTATCTGACAGACTGCTTCTGATGGCTCTAGCCAAGATCGTCCGTCAGCGATCAACAGTTGCTCAAATGATTCTGGTCCCCAACTCCCCTGATCATATAGCTCTGGTTCAAATGACGGTGATCTCACATAGTGCAGGAGTGGCTCGACATAGTGCCATGAGCTCTCGATCCCGTCTGCATGTTGGAACAGTGTGGTGTCACCAGCGATAGCGTCACTGATGAGCTTCACATATGCTTCAATCAGGTCCATCTGGTACTCATTTTTGTAACAAAACTGCATTGGCACTTCATCGATCATATAGTCTAGTCCAGGTTTTTTCACAGCTAAGTGGATGATGACACCCTCATTCGGACCTATGCGTAGGGTAAGGGCAGTGGGACGTCTGATATTGGTCGAATCGCCAAACAAAGATTTTTTATTTGGTTTGAATTGGATCGTGATTTCAGTCACGCTCCGTTTCAGCTGTTTGCCCGCTCTGATATAGATGGGCACACCAGCCCATCGATCGTTTGATATCTCAAGCCTGAAGGCAACCGCTGTTTCGGTCTTGCTTTGTAGAGAGATATTTTTTTCTTGCGTGTATCCACGATACTGACCGAAGCGAGCAATACTCCCAATATCTTCGTACTTCAGTGGGGTGATCTGCGCTAGTAGGTCACGTCGGACAGTACGGATATCGTGCACGCTGAGCGACTTTGGTTGCTCCATCAGGGTCATCGCAATCATTTGTAAGACATGGTTTTGGACTACATCACGGATCGTACCCGTACTATCATAAAAGAGCTCTCGGCCAGTTATGCCAAAATCCTCGACTGAGTTCACCTGAATATGGTCGATCGACGACCTGTCCCACAGATGCTCAAACATGCTGTTGGCAAATCTAAATGCAAGTAGGTTCTGAACAGTTTCTTTGGCCAGAAAATGATCAATACGGTAGATCTGTTCTTCATCAAATATTTTGAGAAGGTGAGAGTTGAGTAATCGTGCTGATGCAAAGTCAGTACCAAATGGCTTTTCGAGCATGAACTTGACCCACCCCTGAGGTCTCCGATTCAGTGAGCAATTCCCCACGTGCCTGATGATGTCATCATACAGTGAAGGAAAGGAGGCGATATACCACAGTAGGTTGCCTAGCCTTTTGGTATCATCTAGATATTGTCTGATATCCATGAAGACTTGTTCATTTGTGACATCCCCTGCTATGTAGTCTAGGTGTGCTGCAAATTGCCCCCAGGTCAAACTATCTGATGGGTTTATGATCGACCGTGTGTATTCTATAAAAGCGTCACGGGTATATGCTGTCCGCGCATTGCCCAGTAAGAGGAAATCTTGGGGAAGCTGATGCTTTTCATGCAACATGTAAATAGCTTTGAGAATCTTCTTTTTGGCTAGATCACCTGTTGCTCCGATGAGCACAAACGTCAATTGTTCGGTAGCTTTCTGTTTGGGCATAATGATATGTGCTGCAGTATATCAAGAATGTATTTCAGGTAAACCATCTGACTATCGCTTGGGACCACCCTCTGACACTTTGGATTGTCCAGGTGTGCCATGACGTCTCAAAATCAGCAAATCTAGTGAAAGTCGAGTGCTGGGGAGGATGAGAAACAGCATGGCTACCATGGCCATGAGATAATAGCTCCACGGCCATTCATGAGGAGTATTGAGGACTGATAGCGCGATGAAAATAGTCTGAACGAGTGCAACTACCGCAAGCCATTTGGTCTTGAAACCGATTATAAACCCGATGCCAAGCACAAGTTCCGTCATGAATACTATCCATCCAAAGAGAATCAGGTTGGGGATCACGAGCATCTCTACGAAAGTACTAAAAATGGGGATGACTGGATACTCGATAGGCTTCACTACCCAGAAATAAAAATCTTGATGGGTGTACAGACCGAAATGAGGCGGGTTCTTCCACAGGCTATTGCCAAACCACATGATTCCGTATGCGACGCGAACAGCTGTGAGGATGAGCTCATGGCTGTGAGAAAAAGTGATTGTGGTGCGGGTAGGACGAAGCATCGGCTCGGTGAGCAGTATAACCGATATTGATTGAGAGATCATCAACACCCCCTCTCCTTCTCTGAGACCAAGCACACACGATTGTCATGTCATATTTCTCCATCAAAAAAACCGCCACGTTGGACGTGGCGGAATAGTTTTTTGAATCAGTGGGTTATCTCCGTGCCGCTGCGGTTGGTTCTACGGTGGTCAATGGGACAAGTTGTGTGCGAGCAGCATTGATGATCTTGTCATCTTTGGTACTGTACACGGCCACCACACCTGCATTGTTAAAGATGAGTACGAGATCACCATTTTCTGCTCCAGCATAGAGCGCATTGTCTTTGAGTTGCTCGATATTGTTCACCGTTGCGATCTGAGGCGTCTCTGTACTTGAAGCTGCAAGGTATCCGGCATCTTTGACCTTATCGACCACTTTTTTTAGCACCTCCTGCTGATCTTTGAGTTGTTTTTGGCCAGGTGTCTCACCTTGGTAAACGATTTTACTGGTTGAAGGTCTATACAGCACCATTTTGGTAGCAAACGCAACTGCGCGGTCACCAACTTTGCCGTCCTTGTATACTTCTTCGTTGTATTTACTCAATTTCTTGAGCTTGTCAACATCTTCGAATCCTTGACCTTTACCAAGCTCAGCCATGAACTGAAACTCCCCAGTCGTGACGCCTGCATCCTTGGCAATCTTTTCGACCAGTTTGCGCTCATTTGCGATGGCGATATCGTTGAGTGGATTGATAGCGCGGAAGATGATATACATCTGAGATACGATGACCAAAACAAGTAGCACAATGATCGCTACCAGTGTCTTTTTTGTAGATTGCATAAGAAAAACTGAATTTATATCAATTGATGGACTAAGAGTATCAGTCTTTTTGGAGTTTTTCAAATGATATTTAGTGGTTGGGTATTTGATTGATGTAATAGATCGGGTAAGGTATGATATCGCCATGTCAGAGTCGCCCATACCCCATCTCGCCTATGCCCTGGCACTCCTTGCCCGACGGAGCTACTCATCAGCGACGATGAAGCGAAAATTGCAGATGCGACACCAGAGACTAGCCAAAAAACTTCCTCATATATACTCGGTAGATGCGATTGACGATCAAGTCAACAAGACACTCGCCTATCTGAATGAACACAAATTACTTGATGACTCTGCTTATACCTCGCAACTTATCTCTACGATGCGACAACGTCACAAAAGTGATATGTGGATCCGCCAAAAACTTGCGCAAAATGGGATCGATCGGGAAACTGTCGGCATGTTGATGACACCTGAAGATCCAAGTGGATCGATTTCACATCTCATTGCTCACAAACTCTCGTATCATCCCGACACACTTACTGACAAAAAGAAAAAAGAAAAACTCATCCGGTGGCTGATGGGAAAAGGGTTTCGGTATGCAGATATCAATAGAGCAATTGAGAACCAATTGACAATGGATAGTTGAGAGTTGAGAACGTAAAGCATAAGCGTAAAACGCGAAATGAAGATCTAGAGATGTCTCATGGCTATGATCTGTCTGAAGTTGAGGACTGTAGATCATTTGAGATTGTGGATTCCATAAAAAAACTACCCGCTTGAGCCTCATATTTCTACGAAAATCCAAGACAGGTAGTAGGTTGGGTATCAGATCAGGTGCAACTTGCGTTGCAATGTGATTAGTAACGGCTTCCGCCGCCACCTCCACCACCTCCACGATATCCACCACCGCCACCTCCACCACGATATCCACCGCCTCCGCCACCGCGGAAATCATTGCGAGGTTCTTTTGGTTTTGCGACGTTGACGACCATGGGACGTCCTTCGAGATCAGAATTGTTCTTTGCACTGATTGCAGCTTGTGCAGCCTCTTCAGTGGTGAAAGTGACAAATCCAAATCCCTTTGAACGACCGGTTTCACGATCGGTGATGAGCATCGCTTCTACGATTTCACCAAACTCAGCAAACATCTCTCGGAGTGAGTCACTAGTGACTGTCCAAGGAAGATTGCCAACGAAAAGTTTTTTATTATCCATTATGTATTGCACCTCCTCTCCGTCTGACGAGCAAGAAGTGTCTGGACTGTAGTTCTGTAACGAGAAGCATACGTACACGTAACTCTTGTGTAGATCATACATAGTATAACAGACTATATGATGAAATAAAAGCAAGTGCATCGTAATCGTGTTCCTTTTCCACTCACTTTTACAGCGTAATTTCAGCTAGATGTGTTACGATTCGAGCGTATATGAAAGTCCTTCTGGTCGAAGATGACCTCAGAATCGCTCACTCTCTCAAAAAAGGTCTCCAACAGGAGAGATACACGGTCGATATGGCTGCCGATGGCACAAGTGGTCACGACCTCGCCTCGACTGAACCATATGATGTGATCATCCTCGACTACATGCTTCCGGGGATGGACGGGCTACAGATCTGTCAGGCCTTACGTAAGTCGCGCAACTATACCCCCATCATCATGCTCACTGCCAAGAATAGCACCAGCGATATCACTGCGACTCTCGATGCAGGTGCCGATGACTATCTCACGAAGCCTTTTTCATTTGAGGAGCTACTCGCACGCATACGCGCCGTCACTCGTCGACCTGCCTCCCAGGTGACAAGCATTCTCAGGATAGGAGATCTGACTCTCGACCCGCATACATTTGCAGTCACTCGAGCAAAGACAGATATTCGTCTCACACATAAAGAGTATGCGCTCCTTGAGTATCTCATGCGCCATGTTGGTACGGTAGTGACCAAGGACCAGATCATCAAAAATGTGTGGGACTTTGACGCAGACATACTCCCCAATACGATCGAGGTATATATGAGGAAGTTGCGGGAGAAGATCGATATACCCTTTGCTCCATCCCCTACTCTCATCCAGACAGTGCGTGGTTTTGGGTATAAAATATCAGCCTAACAAACAATGTAAAACGTAGGGTGTAGAACGCAAAACAAATAATTAACAATGGACAATTGACAGTGGATAGCGGTGGATCTGAATTTATGGTTAGTATTTAGAGTTTAGGATTTAGTATTTGAACAGGATATTCATCATGTTTCACTCGGCACGACTCAAACTCACTCTCTGGTATCTTGGTATCCTCATGACGGTGAGCGTCCTCTTTAGCATCGTGATCTACCGGATGGTCGTCGTAGAGGTGGTACGTTTTGAAGCATTTCAGCGCTCAAGATCTGAAGCGCGGATAGGGCAGATGTTCATGCCGTTTCGCGGTGGTGGCCTCTCACCTCGACTCCCCGTCAATGAAGAGCTGATCGAGGAAACAAAGCAGCGGATAAGCACGATCATCCTCATCATCAACGGCAGTATTTTGCTGGCGGGTGGCGGTCTCGCATATATCCTCGCCGGCAAGACGCTCGATCCGATCCAAGGGATGATGGAATCACAAAAGCAGTTCATCGGTGATGCATCTCATGAGCTCAAGACGCCACTCACCTCACTGCGGATCGCATCTGAGGTATTTTTGCGTGATACGACGCCGACGATCCACGACGCCAAGACGCTCATTCGGGACAATCTGAGTGAGATAGACAGCATGCAGTCACTCCTGGAGACGCTCATTCAGATGAACAAATTAGAATACGACCATAAGGAAATTGCACTAAACGAGCATGTTTCAGTCCAAAAGGTAGTAGCAAAAAGTGTGCAGACCGTATCGGCACATGCGGCAAGTAAATCTATCTCGATCACTCAAGCAGTCGGCGATCACCAAGTCATCGGCAGCGAACTGATGCTGGTCAAACTACTCACGATATTGCTTGATAACGCGATCAAGTACTCGGCACAATCAGGAAGGATTGAGATTCATGCGACTGCACACGCCTCACATCTCAACGTCAGCATCACCGATCATGGGATGGGGATAGATCACAAAGATATGCCACATATTTTCACTCGTTTTTATCGAGCAGATAGTGCCCGCACACGCACCGGTGAGTCAGGTGGCTATGGACTCGGACTCTCGATCGCCCAAAAAATAGCCAACATGCACGGATCAAAGATACAGGCAAAAAGCGAAAAAGGCGTTGGCTCGACCTTCTGTTTCTCTTTGAAACTTGTCTCGCACGCAAACTCATCTGTCATTACCTAATCAAATGAGTCTGGATGTTTCGCTTTGCTCAACATGACGCTTGACGACCTCGAAAGAACCTGTGGCCTTGCTCAATAGGTGTGAAGCATAAACACCTCTCCAGTTTAAGCTCTTCTTCAGTCTTGATACCTATACTCCTCATATTACATATTTATTTTCATTCTTATGAAACCAGACATGCGCAAAGCAATCGCAACGTTTGTACTCGGTGCAGCACTGATCACGGTAGTCCCAGGGACATTCGCCCAAGGGTATGGATCTACGAATCATGATTCGCTGATCCAAAAGATCATTCAAAAATTTGGTCTCAAAGAGACTGATGTCCGATCCGTATTTGACAGTTTTCATCAAGATAAGATGCAAGAGATGGAAAAACAATACGAGGACCGACTCAGCCAGCTAGTCAAAGATGGCAAGATCACTGAAGCTCAGAAAAAGCTCATGATCACCAAACACGAAGAGATGCAAAAGACCATGCAATCTCAGCGTGATGCGCTCAAAGACAAGACACCTGAGCAGCGAAGAGCACTCATGGATACCAAGCGTGCTGAGATGGAAAAATGGGCCAAAGATAATGGGATCGACATCCAGTATCTCCAGCCACGTCTCGGTGGACCAGGTGGTCACAAGGGTGGACGAGGTATGGGAATGGGTTGGAATAAATAAAGGGGACATTCACAGACTAAAGTCTGAGGATATGACGAGTAGTCCCTCCCAGAAATGGGAGGGACTTTTTTATTTGATCATCAACACAATTTCAATTATCGTACTAGAGGGTTTACGGATGTATACTGTAGCTCATGATCAGTATCTCCGGACTCACCAAAATATATCGAGTGCCCGATAAAAAAGACGGGATCATCCCTGCCCTCCGCCATGTCGTGAGACCAAAATACCGGTCAATTACTGCGCTCGATCATCTCGACGTTGAGATTGGAAAAGGTGAAATAGTAGGATACATCGGTGAGAATGGCGCGGGCAAGACCACGACTATGAAGCTCCTCTCGGGACTCCTCACCCCTACCTCGGGTTCTGTTGACGTGCTCGGATATGCACCTGCCGCAAGGGATTTCAAATACCTCAAGCAAATCGGCTTTGTCATGGGCCAGAAAAATCAACTCTGGTGGGACCTACCTGTTGTTGAAAGCTTCAAACTACAGAAAGAAATCTATGAGATCCCCGATCACGCGTATCACGAGTCACTCAATGAGCTTGTGGCACTGCTTGATGTGAAGGGCCTACTCCATCAACCGGTGCGAAACCTATCCCTAGGGCAGCGGATGAAGTGTGAGCTGATCAACGTCTTGATCTACCGCCCGAGCCTACTTTTTCTCGATGAGCCGACGATCGGTCTCGACGTCATCACCCAGACGAAGGTGAGAAACTTTCTCAAAGAATATAATCAGAGGTACAAAGCCACGATCATCCTCACGAGCCATAGCATGGATGATATCGAAGATTTATGCAGCCGTGTCATCCTCATCAACAAAGGAAAGAAAATGTACGATGGTTCTATCGCAGACCTCATCCAAAAACATATCCCCCACAAAACCATCACCGCTCAATTGGCGAGCAAGCGCGGCATCGACTCTCTTCACTCTCTCTCCTGCCCCCATGATCTGCAGTATCCGACACTCGTGGTCAAATCCTCGCGTGATCAGACGACCGAGACAGTGCGTCACCTCTTGTCGATCTGCGACATCTCCGACATAGATATCAAAGAACCTTCGTTGAAGGATGTCGTGCAGACACTATGAAAAAATACCTTCACTTGTTTTACACCAAATATATTTGCAATTTTGCATACCCGACCGAGATCTATGCGAATCTTATCTATACCCTGGTGACAGTATTGACCGCATATGTGTATTGGGGCAATGGACGGTCGCTAGACCAGCACGCCATACTGACATACATCGTGTATATGCCCTTTGTAGCGGTATTTCTGAATGTAGGCTTTTGTACGATCTATGTATCTGAATGGGTGCGCACCGGTGAGCTCTCCAACTATCTCGTCAAACCAGTGAGCTTGCAGAAATATATCCTCACTCTGACTTTGGCAGGTAAAGCAAGCAACTTCCTGCAGACCATCGTCCCGACCATCGCGATTGTGATGCTTCTGGTCATCGGGACACAGATCCAGCTACCACGTCTCGCCAATATCGCTACATTTGTGTTGCTGGTACCGCTCGTATTCATGTTGAGCTTCATGCTTGACCTTGCACTTTCATATGTGGCATTTTGGCTGACCGATGTGTGGAGTCTTGGACACTTTAAAAACTTCATGTTGGGATTCCTGGGCGGCTCGCTGCTGCCGCTCGATATTTATCCGACTTGGATGCAAACTATCGCTCAGCTTTTGCCTTTCCAATACATTTTTTATATCCCAATCAAAGTACTTATGGGAAAGCCGACGCAGCCGCTCTTGCTCACCCTAGGCATCCTCTGTGGGTGGATCGTCGTACTGTATGTCATCGTGCAGCTGCTCTATGCAAAAGGAAAAAGGAGGTATGAAGCATATGGTCACTAGTCTCATCAGATATGGACGATTGCAGTGGGTGTTTGCCATCTACGCATTGAAAAGTGCACTCGCCTACTCGACCAATTTCATCATCCAAATCATCGTCGAGGTGTTGTATGTCGCGATGTATATGGTCACTTATACGGTGATATTCGGGAACAATGAGGTTTTTTTGAGTTTGAGTCGTGAGCAGGTGTACCTCTTGATGGGCCTCAATATCATCACGAGTCAGACACTCATGGGGATATTTTATATCTTCAATATGCGTCTACTTGCTGCTCGTGCACGCAGTGGTAGTCTAGATGGACTACTGCTCAAGCCTATCAATACGCTCTATCATCTGACCGCCGCATACCCCTATCTGAGCGCATTTATCAGTATGGTGCCGGGCGCATATCTCATCTATCTCTCGGGATATATGAGTCTGTCATGGGTATTCAGTATGGGGTCACTGCAGTTTTTGATTCTTTTCTGCGCAGGTCAAGTGGTTGGGTATAGTCTACTGCTTTTCACCTCGTCACTATCTGTATACTTTTTATCAGATAGTGTTGCGGCGATCGGTCAGAAGCTCATCTTCGTCAAAGATGCTCCCCATACGGTATACACTCCTCTCCTCCGCTTTGTGTTCTTTAGTTTTATCCCGTTGGCTTTAATCAATAGCATCCCGACATTTAGTCTTTTTGGAGTTGTAGGGTGGGACATGGTCGTCTATGCATGTATAGTAGCGTGTGTAGCTTTTGTCGTTGCACGGTATACGTGGCGAGCAGTGCTCCAACGATATCAATCAGCAAGCTCGTAGGTTACGGAATTGCTCAAAACACAAACTCTGTCATGGTGCTGACGGGGATACCATAGATTTGTTCGATGATACTGCGGGCATCAAGCGTCACTACATCTTTCCAGTCTAGACCTAGGGATGAGGCTGCATTCTGCAAACTTTTCTCACTTGGTCCTTCGAGTTCGAGATATGTAGGTAACCTAGGCCAGGTGTCAAAATCGAGTACCACATCACCGAGGATGTATGTGTGTCGTCTCTTTTGTTGTCGTCTCACGATCTGCAGACCAGTAGCCTCGATGATCTGGATGCCACCATCGAAATCATCTATCTCCACCTCGATTTCCTTCATACTATCTATCGTCTGTCCCGTGTTATGTTTATATGTCATCGTCACCGTATCGCCTGACTTGCGGATACGGACAAACTTGTGCTCATCTCGCCACTTTCGAGCCTGATCGTAGAAAATCACCTCTTCCAAAACGACCTCACCTTTATCGATCGCGTGTAGTTTTTTCAGCTTCTCTGCAAGTTGTTTTGGGGTAGTCTTGAGGAATCTCACCTCGATTTCTTGATGGGACATGATTCTATTATAGTTGAACGTCCTCAGGTCGTCAGATCATCCCGCAGAGCGGGACAAGTCAAGTCTGTAAAGTTCATGAGAACGATAGTTAGCATCATCAAGCTTTGAAGGTCAATGTTTGCCTTGGGAAAGTTTGTGGATAGCGTAGACGGAAGGGAGCATGAACACAAGCCCCAATACACTTGCTTCGGTAGTCACGTGGACATTGCTTTTCAAAATAGGAAATGCTTTTGCCATGAAGCCTGGAGGGAGCACAAATATCTCAAAGAACGATTCTACAACAAGAAATACGATGAACCAGATGACCCACTTCCAATATTTTGCCTTGAAAACACGCTTGTGATATGCGTATGAATATGTCGCTATCAGCGAAATGAGAGACCAGATGACACTGACTGCATCGATGAAGGTGATGGGTGAGTATTGCAACATGAGCACTGACCCAAACAGCGTCAAAACGAAGTTTATCCAGAAGTATATTTTCCAGAACATACTATGATTATATAGATCTGTGAGACCGTGTCAATGAGGGGTGATTTTGGTGTTTGGCTGATCGTCAACTATACTCTATCTGAAAATACATCACTTGCGACTACTAGACCTATGCAGCTACAAGCAAAATGGAAAAAAATTGGGCGGAAAATGGTATTTGGCTCCAGTTTTATCAAAGTATTTCAGGACACGGTCCAGCTCCCCAATGGACGCATGCTCGATGACTATATGGTGGTCGAGCTCCCGTCAGTCGTGATCGTCGTCGCCACTGATCGTGAGGGAAAATTGATGGTGCTGGATGAATATAAATATCCCCAGGACGAAGTGATGCGGACTCTGCCGGCAGGCCACCTGAATGAGGGTGAGG
>CAZJWN010000009.1:0-16490 GCA_964550105.1 uncultured Gammaproteobacteria bacterium | reverse complement strand
AGGTTTCTAATCAAAAACTCATCAGAAAGAAAGTAAAATCCAAAAACACTGGTGGTGACGACAAAAATAGTGTTGCTCAATATATTGCTGACGATGCTAAAGATCTGTTTGGGTACATCGGGAACATATTGTGAGATTTCCTGTAGACGAATCACGCGGAGGATGTCTGGGTTCATGTGGGCGAGCGTGGTGGGAAGGTTCTCGATGAAGAGCGTCGTCTCCTTGATGATGGGGGGGATGATGGTGCCCATGACGATGCTGATGCCGGCAACGAACACGAGGTACACGATCGCCGTGGCGAGAGGTCTTTTTAGCCTTTTTTTGTGGTGTAGGTAGTTCACCGCTGGTCGAAGCGCACTCATGATGATAAAGGCGATGAAGATCGAAAATATCACCTCTAGATTTGTCCACAGCAAATACCCGACTAGGGGCACTACAAAGAACTTAATGATGGTTTGGGTTGACACGTTTATGGTGCGCATAGGTGTGTATACAGTATATCACCTCTCATGGTTTGAGTGGTTTGTTTTTCTGTTGAGACACGTCTTTCGTGGATCTTGTTTGATTTTTGTGTTGACAGTCTTTTCTAAAGCGACTAGGATGTATCCATATCACCTATGGATGAATCCTCTGACCAAGTGCTTTTTTCGTGGAAAGCACCCCTTCGGCCCTATAAAAAGCGCTCTGGGGGTTTGTTGCGCTTTTTCCTTGCTCTCGCCCTCCTGATCTCGGCGATCGTCTTTTTCTTTGGAGACCTGGTCACGCTGCTGCCAATCTGGGCACTTTTGTTTTTGTTTTATGTGTTTGCCATCACTCCACCCCCTGAGGTGGAGTCTCGTCTGACTCGCTTTGGTGTGGAGAGTGCTGGAGTTTTGATCAGGTGGGACATACTTTCACACTATTATTTTGTGAACCGACTCGGATATGAGGTGCTCATCTTGGTGACACAGGGCCCTTATTTTGGTCATCGGTATTTGGTGATACCCTCGGCAGAGGTGAAGCAAAAGGTGGTGGAGGTCGTGGGCAAGCACCTGATGTTCTTGAGTAAACCACCAAAGACGTTCACCGATCGGTTGATTGATGTCTTTTCGCGTCTTGTCCCCGAGGATACTGCAGTTACAACTCCGCGGCCTGTCTGATCGCATGACCAAACACGGACCCTGACATCTCAACTACGCCGAGTTTTTGTCCCCAAAGTGCCACGCCCTCATCGGCAGTGATGAGTGTTGCTTTTTCATACAGCGCCAACATGATGAGGCCAAAGTCAGCGGTGCTATCGAGGTAGCCTGCACGGGTTGCGTTGCGATAGCGCGCCCTCAAAGACTCTTTGGGTTGTTGGAGTGATTTTTGTATTTCGATCCGCGAGGGTAGGGGCTTTGAGTGTGCCTGTTCTACCGCCCGAACAAGTATTTCGTCGGCGATATGGAGTCCGTCTCCGGATCTTTTTCTTCCCTCGCTGATAAATTGGTCAAAGACCATGGCTGGGACTGTCATCTCGCCGAGGGGGGGAGTTTTCACTGACACTTTGGGCAAGAATGTGTGTAGTGTGGTTTTTTCTTTTGGTTCAAACATGCTCTCCATCTCCGCAACGATCGCTGGGGTCATGAGATACATGAGGGTGGGTGTCTTTTTTTGGGCAATGGACAATGTGTCCATGACTTCGAGTGGATTTTTTCCCAAATCTATACCAATCTCAAAGGAAAAAAAGATGTTGGTGTCAAGACAAAATTTCATGAGACATAGTATAACCGAAGGCAAGAGTTGTGGGTGGGCGGAAATAGTGCGGTATTTGTGCGGGAATTGGGACTTGGTGGTTTGTGCTTGAAATTTGTGTCTTTATGCGGTAACATAGGGCCAAATATGTGTGGTATATCTACACAAAGGAGATTTCTCTATGGCAAAAAAAATCAAAAGCGCTTCTAACTCGATCATGTCCCAACTGCTCGGAGGACAGTCACAAAAATCTCCACCGCTCCAAAAAAATACCGAGACAAATGCAAAAATCGTAAGTCTTGCAAAAAACAACATCTTGTTTGACCTCGGCGGCAAGGCCCTGGCCGTGCTTGGTGATCGGGAAACGAGAGAAATAGGTACTTATTTGCCCTACCTGCAGGTGGGCGAATCTATTTTGGTTCGGGTCATCTCACCCGAGAGCAAGGATGGATATCCTGTCGTCTCGCTCTCGAAATTCTTCGATACTGGGAAGTGGAAGATCTTGATCGATAAAAAGGCTGCCGAAGAGACCATAGATGTGATTTGTGGTGACTATGGAAAAGGCGGACTGTTTGTGGATTTTATGGGTGTGCGTGGCGTCATCCCAAAGATTCAGCTGATGACCGATCATATGACTAGCCCAGAAAAGCTCGTGGGTCAGCGAATCAAGGTAAAAGTTTTGGAGGTGGACGAAGCTAAAAACAGACTTGTGGTGTCTGAAAAAGCAGTTCACAGCAGTATGAGCAATAAAGAGCTTGAAAAACAATTCGCAGAGATTGAGGTGGGTAAGTCCTACGACGCGCTGGTTTTGGGTACCTCTGAGTTTGGTATATTCTGTGAGGTGCATGGAGTAGAGGGCCTCATCCACATCTCTGAAATCTCATGGGAAAAGGTTCATGATGCGAGTTTGTTTGTCCAAAATGGTGAAACGGTTCCTGTGTTTGTCGTCGAAAAAAATCAAACTGACATGAAGCTCAACCTGTCCCTCAAGAGACTAACCCCAGATCCGTGGAGCAACATCGAGGAAACCTATCCCAAAGACAGGCTCATCGACGGAGAAGTGGTCCGCAAAGAGAGATATGGATACTTTGTGCGTCTTGCACCAGGCATCGAAGGTCTCATCCACATATCCAAGCTTCGTGGCAATGAGAATCTCAATGTTGGCCAAAAAGTACAGGTGTATGTTGAGCGAATCAACACTCCTGAAAGACGCATGAGTCTCGTCTTGCCAGACGGTCAAAAGCCCGTTTTGTATAGATAATCTCGCAGTGGGCCCATTCTTCTTACGTGTTCCTGTATATATTGTGTGGTCCCCACAATGTCCGCACAGGGTGTCGTCGTGGAGCCGCGTCGAAAACGACCGCCAAATGATTATCCTTCGTGTTTGATGATCAACGCGTAGAGGGCAAACGTTGTTGTTGCTGTGGGCTGTCGCGCCAGTATTACAGCCTTTTTTCAGTGGTATACTGATTTAACATCAATATGAGGGTTTACTTTGTTCGTCATGGCACATCTACACTAACAGAGGCCAAGCATCAGTTGCCAGACACTCGACTGAGCGAGCTTGGTGTCAAGCAGGCTGACGCAGTCTCCCGCCGCTTCGCACATGTTCCAATAGACATTGTTCTGACTAGCTCATACGCCCGCGCACTGCAAACTGCGCAGGCAATCGAAAACGTCAGGCGTGTTCCCCTTGTGCAGAGCGACCTGTTGATCGAGCGCAAAATGCCCTCTCAATTTCTTGGGAGAGCCGTCGATGATCCCGAGGTGACTCCCGTTCACCAGGCAATCCGTAAACATTTTTATGATCTGGGGTGGCACTATGCAGACGAAGAAAATATGTTTGATCTTCTGTCCAGAGCGAGGGCGGCGCTAAATCTCATAATCTCGCAAGAAAAGGGGGGTGTTGTTGTGGTCACTCACGGCTATTTCTTGACCGTTCTTGTTTTTTGTATTCTTTTTGGTGAAACCGCTGACCCACGATCTTTCCAGTCGTTTCGCAACCACACATCAAACTCAAATGCAGGCATAACGCTTTGTGAATATACAGATGGGAAATGGAGATTGGTAACATGGAATGACTGCTCCCACCTAGGAATATAGGCGAGTGGGTGTGGTCGGCGTCTCCCCGCGAGGGATTACGTTTAAAGGAAATCTACGGGAAATGTGCGTTTTTTGAGTGCGTTTGTTGATTAGTTTTGCTACACTGTGATATTGTCTCTATATGGAACAACACGCTATTCCCCGCGACGTAACTGGATTTAGTTTTAAGCTGATTGGGTTTATGACCCTGCGTCAGTTTATCTACCTTATCGTCGCTGCATTTGTTGGGTATATGGTTTTTCTGATTTCTCCCATAGTCATCGTTGGTCAAGTGCTCGGGGTGATGATCTTTGGGGTGGGGCTCTTGTTCGCATTTGTTCCGATCAATGACCGCCCGATAGAGGTGTTTGCCAAGAATCTTTACTTCAAGCTCACCCGCCCAACCCAGTACATATACCACAAATCTGAGCCTCCGCTCACCCTGCTTGCTGGGCTTTACTATGAGGCTGATCCTCACATCGTCTATGCGCACGTAGATAGCAAAGAAAAGCTTTCGTCCTATCTCGCCCAAAAGCATACTGCTGCGCAAAACCAGACCCAAAAAACTCATGCCGATGCCGTTTCCGGCCTGCTTCGCGCCCAGCCACAAGACGTGCACGCATCAAAGCAAGATAGTGCGCGTGTCCACGATGCAGGCGTGGGCCAGACGCCCTTGGCACCTGCGACCGAAACCTCCGCCCACCCGTTTATTAGTGGAACAGTCACCAACCGCAAGCGCATTCCTCTTCCGGGCGTGTTGGTGTATGTCAAAGACCCGATCACGGGCAAGACGCTGCGCATACTCAAAACCAATCCGCATGGTGTGTTTGCTTCCTTTCATCCTCTGCCTGTGGGGGAGTATGTCCTAGAAGCGGCGGACACGGCAAAAAACTATGTTTTTGACCCGCAAACCCTACTCATCGCAAACAGCTCAAACACGGTGTCTTTTGTGTCCAGAGAGCTGCTTTCATAATGCCTTGATAGTTCGGTCGCTTTTGTATAGCATTGAACCAGTATGATCAAACAAAAAACAACTGCACCAGTAAAAGGCACGACCCAACAATTCATCGAGATAGAGGATGTGGTCGATGATGTGGTGTTGATGAAGGGAAATGCAGCCGCCACCATCATCGAGGTTGGGGCGGTCAACTTCTATCTCCTTTCCGCTGAGGAGCAAAGCTCGATGGTGTATGCCTACAGCAACCTGCTCAACTCTCTGTCTTTTCCTGTACAGGTGGTGATTCTTTCGAAAAAAATGGACATTTCTATATATCTCGAATATCTCAACGGGAAGATCGCTCAACAGTCGCAGAAGCTCATCAAGGGGCGCTTGCAAAGCTATCAAGAGTTTATAAAGTCGGTGATCAAAAAAAATACGGTCCTTGAAAAGCGGTTCTTTTTTGTGATTCCTTTTAACCCGCTGGAGATGGGCGTGTCTGGGGTAAAAGTCCTTCAAAAAGAGTATGTGGTGAGTCGAGCTAAAATATCTCTTTATCCAAAAAGGGACCACTTGCTCCGCCTTCTTTCCAAAATTGGCCTGCGCTCTACCGTGCTCCAACAACAGGAAATCACCGAAATGTTCTATAACATATACAATCCCTCGGCGACCGGGAGACAGCTCGCTCCTGTTCCGTCCTATACGTATCCGATTATGACTCAATAAATATTATGTTTGGACTTTTTTCACCCTCTAAAAAAAGCGCTCCTCCTCCCGAGGCCCAATCTGCCCCACAGGTGTTTGCGCGCGGTCAGGTTTCTATCAAGGACTTGCTTGCTCCCTCGTTTGTCGAGACCGATTTCACGTTTGTAAAAATTGATTCGCGGTATTACCGCACTCTATATGTGGTGGGGTATCCACGATACGTGTCGTCAAACTGGTTGTACAACCTCATCACTTTTGATCATCCACTCTTTGTTTCGATGTTTATTTATCCAACAGAAAGCAAACAGGTGTTGGATGATATCCGCAAAAAGATTGCCCAGATGCAGGCGACGCTGGACTCTGACATGCGCGCGGGCAAGGTGGTCGATCCTCTCCTCCAGGTACAGCTTGATGATGCTATGCTTCTGCAATCGGAGCTTGCCAAGGGGTCGGAGCGATTTTTCCAGTTTGGTCTCTATATCACCATCCCCGCCGAAAGCAAAGAAGAGTTAGAGACTGTAACCAAAGAGGTTGACTCCTCACTCTCGTCGCTTTTGATTATCGCCAAATCCGCAGTTCTCGAACACGATGGGGGGTTCCACTCGTCACTACCCACCTTCTCAGACAAACTACAGGTGTGGCGCAATATGGACACCACGTCGCTAGCCATGACATTTCCCTTCTCTACAGCGTCGCTGACTCGAAACGAGGGCGTGTTGTATGGAGCAAACCAGCACGATGGTAGTCTGATCATTTTTGATCGATTTGCGCTGGAAAATGCAAACTCGGTGATCTTGGGAAAGTCGGGTGGCGGAAAGAGCTTTTTGGTCAAGCTTGAGGCACTTCGTCTCATGATGATTGGGGTGGACGTGATCATCATCGACCCAGAAAACGAGTATGCTGCCGTGTGTAAGAGTATGGGCGGTGAGTTTATGGAGTTTTCTACGTCTTCTACCTACAAAATCAATCCGTTCGAGTTGGCAACCGCGTCGACGGACCCCGATGAACTGCAAAATAAAATTCTTGATTTGCACAGCTTGATGAAAATCATGATGGGTGATATATCTCCCACCCAGGACGCCATGCTTGATCGTGCGCTTGTGGGCGTGTATCAAAACCGAGGGATCACCCCTGACCCAAGCACTTTTTCGAGACCCGCACCTTACCTAGAGGATGTGTATAAGGTGTTTTTGGGTATGGAGTCGGTTGAGGCAAAGGAGCTAGCTGACCGTCTAGAAAAGTACGTGAAGGGTTCTGCGGCGGGGATATTCAATCAGCAGTCTAGTTTTGATATCAAAAACCCCTTTACGGTTTTTGGTGTTCGAGACCTCGAGGAAAATCTCCGGCCAGTGGCCATGTATATCGTACTTGATTATATTTGGGGACGGATTCGACGTGACAAAAAGAAGCGTGTGTTGATCGTCGATGAGGCGTGGTATTTGATAAAAAACAAAGACTCAGCGGGATATCTGCGCAACTTCGCCAAGCGGGCGAGAAAATACGACCTCGGCCTCACCACAGTCACTCAGGATGTTGAGGACTTTTTGTCGACAGAGGACGGCAAGGCGATCATCACCAACTCTTCGCTTCAAATCATCCTCAAGCAGTCTACGGCGGCCGTAGACAAAATAACCGAGACGTTTTATCTAACGGGCGGGGAAAAACACTTCCTGCTCTCTGCCGGAGTGGGCGAGGGGTTGTTTTTTGCCTCACAAAATCACGTGGGTTTCCGGGTGATTGCGAGCGATGAAGAGCGACAGCTCATCGCGTCATAGTGACGACGACGCCTCAAATGCGCGCTTGAGTGCGTCTTTGCTCATGGCACCCACCAGCTGGTTTACCGGGGCTCCGTTTTTGAATATGAGTATTGTGGGGATCGATGATATGTTGTGTTCTCCGGCCAAAACACCCTCGTCGTCTGCGTTGACCTTGCCAAACGAAATCTGCTTAAGTTCATTTGATAGCTCCTCGAGGATGGGGGCAACGACCTTGCATGGGCCACACCAGTCTGCGTAAAAGTCCACGACCGCCAGTTTGTTTGTGGTGATGAATGTTTGAAAGTTGTTATTTGTGAGTTGGGTGATCATTTTTATGAAAATAAATTTAAGGCGAACGAAGCTCATTATATTTCTTTTTTGTCAGGGAAACAACCCATTTTGGGGTGATCCTGGCCGCTTACGGGCGTTGCCCTTGTTTCTTTGGACGCTCTATGATAAACTATGGGACATTGTTTAACCCTATGTTCACCTCAATTATCACGAATTTCGTGAAAGACCTCGAGTCGCACGGGAAATCTCACTACACAACTATTGCGTATAAAAAGGATCTCGAACAGTTTTTTGAGTATGTTTCCCAGCGGGACATCACCGAGGTTTCACAGATTGCCACCGAGGTAATCGAGTCTTTTGTAAAAAACTTGATTGAGGTGCGTGGATATACCAAAAAATCGGCCTCACGCAAGCTCAACTCTATCCGCACGCTTTTCCGATACCTTCGTGCGTCGGGCGCCATCTCCAACAACCCAGCGACTGAGATTTCTCACCCAAAGTTTGATGCTGCGCCTCCTCGGATCCTCACCAAGCTTGAGTATCGAGGCTTGCGTGATGTAGCAAAAAACGATCCTCGCACTCTCGCTCTCATTGAGTTGCTTTTGCAAACGGGCATGAAGATAGGGGAGTTGGCCGAACTTCGGCTTGAGGATATTCGTCCAGGCAGTCTCACTATCCGCCAGCCCGGTGGAGCCCAGTCTCGTGAGATTCCTTTTAACAAGGCCTCCGAGACGTCGCTGAAGGCATATCTCAAAACGCGCCCTGTTTTCCCTGACTCACATGTGTTTATCACTCGCACGGGCAAGCCCATGCTCATCCGCAACATCCGACAGGTGATTGATCGTTGTTTTGCAGATGTGGGGATAGAAAATGCCACGGTGAACGATCTTCGAAATACGTTCATCGCCCATCAGCTCACCAATGGCGCGGGTCTCGAGTATATTGCGCGGATTGTCGGTCACAAGAGACTCTCGTCTACAGAAAGATTCTTGAATCTTGTTCGTCAAGAAGCAGAAAGAAAAGAGCGGCTCGGAGAGTTGTAGGCTCACTCTTGGAGGCGGACGGGCATGATAACGTGTTGATAGTAAAACCCTTCAGGCTTCTGGTCATCCTCTACGTCCCCGGGAAGGAAAAGAATTGGCGCATCTGCTCTGTTTACTCGCATAGTGAAAAGCTCGTCGTCGACGCTTCCTAGAAAATCTACGAGATATCTGTAGTTAAAGGCGATGTTCATGACTCCTGTGTGGGAGGTTTCAGTAAACTTGATGTCTACTAAGTTTTCCTGACCCGCTTCTTTTTTTGGGCGGAGCTGGACCTTTGATTTTTCAATAGCCATAACAACTATGTTTGAGTGCTCGCGAGCAAAAATCGATACGGTTTTGACGGCATCAAGGAGCTCGCTTTTTTTGAACACAAACCTATTTTCGTGTGTGTGGACGAGCACCTTTTCATATGGGGGGTACTCTCCTGTCATCAGCCTTGTTGTCGCCTGCAGCCCCTCCTGACTGATGGTGAGCGATGACCCATCTTCTGATGTGACGATCTGAAGGTTTTTGTTTTCGTTAAAAATTGAAAGGGTGTCGCGGAGAAATACTGCGGGGATGAGAATTTTTTTTGAGACACCGATTGATGAGGTCAACTGAACAAGCGAGAGGCGGAAGCCATCTGTTGCAACGAGTCTAGTGCTTCCTTCTGGTGCGGGGATGACACAAAGAGAAGAAAGGGTTGGTCTCGCCGTTTCTGTGGAACAAGAAAAAAGCAAAAGTGAGAGTGCCTCCCTGAGTACGGCTGGAGGAACGACCGATCCTTTTTTTTCGTTTTGTGGCACGACCATTTCGGTTTTGTTGATTGGAAATGAACCGCGCGTTCCACCACACACGATGCGTAGGCTGGTGTCGGTGATGATTATTTCCATCTCCTTATCGTGGAGTGTCTGGACAAACTCCGTGAGTTTTTTCACGTCGGTTGCGACACATGCTTGGTCACCTCGTTGAGAGAGTGTTGCCACCTCCGCTAGAAAGGTCCTTGTTTCTGTCTGAAGAAAAAGAGCCACTCCTTTTGTTTGCACCAGGATATGGGTGTTGGGATTTTTTTGTCCGCTAGACATTTTCTGCAAGGCAACGAGACCATGTGTGAGTTGTTGCCTGTCTACAGTTATAGATATATTAGTAGTCATAGTAGGGTCTGTGGGTAAGTGTATAGTAGGTCGGGTACGTTTTCAAGACGCTCCATCGAGAGTGTTGAGTTGTGGGGATAGTTTTAAAGGTCTGTGGAGAGGCCGGTGTTTTGGCATATCGCAACGATCTCTCTCTTGATCTCGGTGTTGTGGAGTATTGCTTCTTGGACCTTTTGAACGCCATGAAGTATGGTCGTGTGATCCTTTCTTTTTAGAAATCGGGCTATTTCTGCGAGACCAAGCCCAAGTTTGACCCGCAAAACAAACATAAGCACATGTCTCGCATGGGCAACCCGCTCGGTTCTGTTCGGCTGTCTGAGGTGAAGGGGCTTGATCTGATAGTATAGGCAGACCGTGTGTAGCACCTGTTCGATTTGGGGGCCCGTTGAGCCTCTTGTTTGCCCACCCAAGAGCACATCTCGAGACTGGAGAGTGACAGAGGACTCGCCATGTCCTGCAACGAGCGCGCGCGCATATGAGGACAAAAGAATTCCCTCAAGCATCCGGTTGTCCTCCGCCTGCTCGGCAATTTTTTTTGCTGCATCGATATCAACATCGATTCCTCGCTCACGCGCCTTGATGAGGGTGATGGCCGTTTTTAGCTCAAAGTCTGGCGGCGAAATATCTATGATGAGCCCACCCGCAAAGCGAGAGCGGAGGCGATCCTCGAGATCTCCGATCTGTTGGGGAGGGCGGTCAGAGATGAGGATGATTTGTCCCCCCCGCTCAACCACATCGTTGAAGGTGTGAAAAAACTCCTGCTGAACTGTTTGTTTTCCCGCAATGAACTGAATGTCGTCGACCACAAGCACATCAAGCCGACGATATTTTTGCCGAAATTTTTCTGTTGTTCTCCCCCGGATAGCCTCAATGATTTCGTTGGTGAACTTGTCACCCGCACAAAAAAACACCTTCAGCGACGGGTTTAGTTGGAGGATGCGATAGGCGGTGGCCTGAGCAAGGTGTGTTTTGCCGACACCCACCCCACCCCACAAAAAAAGCGGATTATATGCTCTCCCCACCTGATTTACCACTACCTGACTTGCTGCAAACGCAACGTTGTTACAGTGCGAGACGGCATAGTTGTCGAGGGTGAGCCGAGGATTGAGCCCTGACCGACGAGCGATGTCTTGGATGCTGGGCTCATACTCAAGTAGCGGGGACTCGCGCACCACCGCAGACTTTTTACCAGGATCTTTTTCCTTGCTGATTTCAAAAAATACACCGCGAACCTCTGTCTCAAAGGCCCGTGTCGCAAGTGCCAGCAAGTCCCGCTGCTTATTTTGTGCGATGGTCTTTACTCCGCTATTTGGACACAAAAACACCACCACCCCACCCTCAAAAGATCCCACGCGGAGCTGGGCCAAAGCACTTTTCCAAACATCACCCGCACCCACAGCAGGAACAGACTCCGAAACAAAACGCGACCAAGCAGCTGAGTAGTCCATGTTTATTATTTGTGGATAACTTATCCACAAATAATAAACACTTTTACCCAGATTGCAACTAAGGTAAACTGCATCGCTATACATCAATGATCAATTCGCTCATACGCGCACTGTTTCCAGACAGGTGTTTTGTGTGCGGCGCACTTGGTGAACAGTTGTGTGCGACCTGTGCAAAAACCATTTGCTCCCCACACACAGATCACTGCCCGCGCTGCGGGCAGGCCGGTGTTTTCCCCCGATCGTGCCCATGCGGCCCCGACCTACCGGCAATCACCGCTCTTTTTTCCCTCACTCCGGCTCTACGGACGTTTTTGCACCAGATCAAGTACAAAAACCAAAAACAACTCACCGGACTCATCCCAACACTTCTCAAGACGAACCAAATCAAAACGCTTTCGTTGATTGCCCGCACGCCCGGGGCTATCCTCGTTCCGATTCCTCTCCATCGCCGTCGAGAGCGCGAGCGAGGGTTCAACCAATCGCGACTCATCGCACAAGAGATCTCTCAGATCACCTCAGCACCATGCGCAGAGATTCTCGAGCGCACCAGAGAAACACAGTCTCAGGCAAAAACCAAGCGCCGGCCCGATCGAGAAAAAAATACAAAGGGCGCCTTCACCTGCACAACCAAATTGCCTTCTATCAAAAATACACAGGTCATCCTCGTGGATGATGTGGTGACGTCCGGCTCAACTATGGCGGCAGCCGCCAGTGCGCTGATGAGGGGCGGCGCCCACACAGTGTGGGGGCTTGCGCTCGCCCAGGAGGACTGGCGAGCGCAAGAGGATTGAAATACACGCAACATGTGCTATACTATAAGATATGGACCAAATCAACCGCGGACTAACCGTATTGTTCATTCTTCTTTTTGCTTTTGCCGTCGCATTTTTCATCTTCTACAGGCTCGGCTTGTTTGCCCGGTTTTTCCCCAACTCAAAACTATCGCTCTCGGGCCTTTTCTCAAACAGCACATCGACCACCAAGCTAACACCCACACCCACGCTGACCCCAACCATCACCCCAGAGGCTACACCCTCACCCAGAGCGGGTATCACCGTTGTGCCCACTGCATATATCACCCAGACAAGACAGCCCATGCCCACGCGCACGATCCCCACACTGGCCACACCACCAATAAACATCCCCCGCACAGGATCTCCCACACTCGCGATCCCTCTCCTTGCTTCGCTTGGAGGACTCGGCATCTACATGAACAAAAAATCCAAATAATCTAACCACTCTAGCTCTATACAAGAGGCGGTTTTTTTGGTAAAGTGGTAGTATGATCCATTTAGATGAGGACCAGTTCCACAAGCTCATGACCGACAGCGGTCTTTTGACGGAGGAGCGACTCAATGAAATCGAAACACTAGCCCGCTCTTCGGGAGAGCGCATGTACGATGTGATTTGTGAAAGAAAAATACTAGAAGACGCCCAGTTGGGGCAGAAGATAGCCGAATACTACTCGTCCCCCTTTGTCGATCTCACCAAAATCACCATCCCCGACAATCTCCTTCATGTAGTCCCAGAGCGAGTCGCAAAGAAAAAAAGATGTATCGTGTTTGAGCGAACCAACGAAAAAGTCAAGCTTGCCGCCGAAGACCCACAAGACACCCAAACCCAAGACCTCATCAAAGCCAAAACCGCCCTTCCGGTAGAGGCATATTATGCGACGCCGACTGGGATCACTAGTGCCCTCAACACATTTAAAACCGACATAAAAAAAGCCTTTCAAGATCTCTCTGATGAAGCCGAAAAAAAAGGAGACACTGGAGAGAGCGATGAGGAGGCCCCCATCTCACAGCTTGTAGATGTTTTGTTTGAACATGCGTACAAAGAAAACGCCTCAGACATACACCTCGAGCCACAAGACAACCAGGGACTCATCCGCTACAGGGTAGACGGCATACTTCATGACGTCATCACCTCTCCCAAATCCATCCACGAACGCATCGTGTCCAGACTCAAGGTGCTTGCGCGGCTGCGCACCGACGAGCACTTGGCAGCCCAGGACGGGAAAATCAGCGCCATGATCAACGGCGAGGGAGTAGACATCCGTCTTTCTATCCTCCCCATCGTCGATGGAGAAAAAGCGGTCATGCGTATTTTGTCAACACACGGGCGACCACTCACGCTCGAGGACCTGGGCATGCGTCCCGAAGACCTCGCCCGGGTGAAGTCGGGCTACACCAAGTCGTTTGGGATGGTGCTCACCACCGGCCCCACTGGGTCAGGAAAATCAACATCCATCTACGCCATCTTGCGCATCCTCAACACCCGAGACATCAACATCACCACCATCGAGGATCCGGTCGAGTATCGCGTCCGCGGCCTCAACCAGATCAACGTCAACACCAAAACGGGCCTCACCTTTGCCGCAGGTTTGCGCTCTATCCTCCGACAAGACCCAAACGTAGTGTCGGTGGGAGAAATCCGCGACGGAGAAACCGCAAATATCGCGGTCAACGCAGCTCTGACTGGCCACTTGGTGCTTTCAACGCTTCATACCAATGATGCGGCCACGAGCATGGTGCGTTTGGTTGATATGAAAGTAGAACCATTTCTGGTCGCCTCCACCGTCAACGTCATCATCGC
This sequence comes from uncultured Gammaproteobacteria bacterium, assembly GCA_964550105.1. GTDB lineage: Bacteria > Patescibacteriota > Microgenomatia > UBA1406 > GWC2-37-13 > JAGOLU01. The sequence goes on along the minus strand of CAZJWN010000009.1, from coordinate 2,786 downwards.
CCAACGTCTCGTTCGAAGAATCTGTAACATCTGCCGAACCACCAAACAAGTGTCTCGCCAAGAGCTCATAGGGCTTTTCAACAAAAGCTGGGTAGAAAAACATACAGAAAACAAGGAGAACATCGAGGTTTCATACGGAGCCGGATGCAAAAAATGTGGCATGACCGGATATGCGGGCCGGGTAGGCATCTTTGAAGTGTTGCTTGTGTCGCCACGAATCAAAGAGCTGACCGTCAAAAAAGCCAGCTCTGACCTACTCAACAGCGCCGCCATCGAAGAGGGCATGACCCTCATGGGAGAAGACGGGCTCATCAAAATCCTCAGGGGCGACACCACCGTAGAGGAAGTCGCTCGCGTTACCAAAACAGAAACGGAATAATTCTCTTGCATTCACATGGAAGAAAAAACCATCACCATCAACCCCAAGCGAGTCAGTCTTTCTTCTGACGACAAACTCTCGCTACTCAACAACCTTGCCACCATGTTACAGGCGGGCATCTCTATCATCGAGGCAATCGACTCATTGAGAGAGGACGCAAAGGGAAACCTATTTCTGGTCCTCACCAAACTCAAACAAGATCTCGAACAAGGAAAACAAGTCCATGACAGTTTTGCGCAGTTTACCCGGATATTCAATAGGGTGAACGTCAATATCATCAAGGCAGCAGAAGAGTCGGGCACCCTAGAAAAAGTGCTGTTTGAACTCAAAGAATCGATGCTTAAAGACATGGAGTTTCAAGACAGAGTCAAGAGCGCGGCGATGTATCCATTTTTTGTGTTTATTGTTTTTACAATCGTGTTGGTGGGCATGTTGTTTGGGATCATCCCCAAAATAGGCACAGTGTTCAAATCTCTGAGCATCCCGCTTCCGTTGCCGACACGCATCCTCATCTTCACCTCAGACATCCTGGTCAACAACACACTGCTTGTCATCGCCATTTTCATAGGAAGCATCCTGCTTGTGGCGTGGTTGTTTAGAGTAAAAAAAGAGTGGGTTTTGTCTTTTTTGTTCAACCTCCCGGTGGTGTCTGGACTAGTGCGCGATATCGATCTGACACGCTTTACTCGAAGCCTGGCGCTGCTACTCGCTTCGGGTATCCCCATCACCAACGCACTTGAGCTCACCAAGGATGTCGTGGTAAAACCCCAAGTACGAGAAGCGATCAACAACGCCTATCAAACCATCCTCCAAGGTGGCAAGTTGTCACTCGGACTAAACAAACGAGGAAAGCTTTTCCCCAGCGTACTCAAAAAAATGATTGAGGTGGGGGAGCGAAGCGGATCACTCGACAAATCGCTCTTGGATGCATCAGGATTCCTCGACTACCAAACCAGTAAAAAAATCAAAACCCTGACCACGCTTCTTGAGCCACTCATGCTCGTGGGAGTTGCGGTGCTTGTCGGGGGGATGATGATGTCAATAGTTGCGCCTATTTATGGACTCATCGGGTCAATCGGTGCGAAACGATAGCGCGGGTTTTTCTCTTATCGAGCTTTTGGTAGCGACAGCGGTGTTTGTCATCATCTCTACCATAGGATACATCTCGGTGACCCGACTACGAAACACCACCAACATCAACACCGCCACAGACAAGCTCATCGCTGATGTGCGGGCGCAGCAAATACTGGCGATGATCGGAAAAACCTCGAACCCAAGCTCTACCTCAAACACGAAAACCCAGGGCATCCGCTTTCTGAGCCGCTCACCCGAGTATGTAGTGTTTGAGTGTGACAGACCTGAGAACTGTGCATACGACGATGACAATCCGACCAACTTTACATACACGCTCGAGGGCACCCTCGAGTTTTCGTTGGTCAACCTTCCCCTGAGTCAAATCATTTTTCGACCATCAAGCGGCGAGTATTACGGATACTCAAGCGAACAAAACACCTTGGTGATAAGCAACACATCAAATGGCGAAACACGAACATTGCAATTCAACAGCCTTGGCAATGTCTTCCGGCTATAAACACAACATGAAACACAACCACACACAACCCAAAGGAGAATCTCTCATCGAGCTGGTACTTGCCATGGCTATTTTTGCGGCGATTCTCCCCACCGTCTTGTTTGCTATCGGCAGTGTGAACCAATCTGAGCCCCAACGCAACAACTACTTCAACGCCACCATGATCACCGAAGAAACAAAAAACATCATCCAACAAATCAAAAACGAAAACTGGAACACCATATCTACAAACGGTGAATTTGTTCTGACCGGATCAGGATCGACGTGGACGCTGACGCCGGTCGCAGAGTTCATCACCATCCCCACCACCAGAGATGACATCACTCGAACGGTGATGATCGCAGATGCCCTCCGCACTGCTGGGGGGGCCATAACAGACGTGGTGTCGGGGTCGACCGTCGACGCTGCAACCAAAAAAATCACCATCAACGTCACCTGGCCAGGAGCAGCCGCCCCCTCCTCGTCGGTTTTTTATATATCTAGAAACAATGCGATCCAATCATTTACCCACACCACCACAAGCGACTTTCAGGGTGGTGGACAGGTCACCAATGGAACAGCCATCAATACCCCTACCCCAGGTGATGATGGATCGATCACCGTCACCAATCAAAACCCAGCCAAGCCCGCATCGCTTGTGTCGTGGTGGAAGATGGATGAGTATGTGACAGATGTGACGACTGGAGTCTCGTGGATCGCCGACAGTAGGTCAGGCGCCGGGGGGAACTACGCCATCGTATATCCACTCCCGTTCTCCTCATCTCCGACACCCACCCTTCCAACACTGGTAGATTCGCGATTTGGCAAATCTATTCA
>CAZJWN010000008.1:6904-20743 GCA_964550105.1 uncultured Gammaproteobacteria bacterium | reverse complement strand
CGTTTCCGTGAGTTCACACACATCTCAACAGTTGTGCTATCGGTATAGAGAGAATTACATCTTGAAGTAATTGCACTGTCCTCATATCCTCCACTCATCACGTTATTTCTGCATTGTTCTGGGCTTTCTCCTGTTGAGAAGGGCGCAAAGGTTGGAAATGGACCAAAGGTGGGAAGTGGAGGAAAAGTGGGGAGAGGTGCTAGAGTAGAGTACGGTTTTCTGGTGGGGTAAACATATGTCGGAAACACGTACGTATTTGTGGATGTATCCTCGACTGTTGTGTTATTATTCTGTTTATACTCTGACATGGCGCGATAACAATCATCTGAACTTTTCATGGGAATATGATCATTTCCTACTGCACAACATATCTGGTAGGTCAAACACTGGCTTCGCCTGAGTCTCATAGTTGCACAGCTCTGTCCGATCTTGCAATCGAGTATAGGATCTGCCTCAGCCGCACTCTCAGTGGTAGCTTGAGGTGATTTTGTTGGTGGCTGCACAGTGGGTGACGACTCATACGGATAGGTAGGTTCGATCGAAATATTGGGTCCTGAGGTGGGAGAAAGGTCAAACAGTCTGTGGATACCAAATTGTCCTCCACTTTTGAAATAAGCGAGAATATACACAACGATCAGAATTTGGATGACTGTGATGATATTTTTATGAATCTTCATCTATTTACTTCCACAAAAATTAGTGATAGTCATCAGTAAATGATGCAAGTTACATCACTTATTTTTTTCAGTGACCTTGTACACCAGCTTTTTTCCAAGCAACATCCGAGTATGCGCATCGAGTGCAGGGAGAGCAGAAAGGAAAAAGGAAACGAGAGGGAGGATGTACCACTGGAGGGCAAGGAAAATGAAATTCAGAGGTTTTGTTTGGATGTTGAGCCGATGTCTAATCTTGATATCAAGGATCGTGTATACAATCAGCATAGAGCTTGCAGTTGTGAGGATCAAGCCAGACACCTGGGGGAGGATAAATCCCATGACAGAACGCTTAAAAATCGGGTTTATGAGTGGGGTCACTGTCGCAAATACAGTCAGGATGAAAAAAGAAGTGGGCCACAGAAGATGTATCTTGAAGATGAAAAATATCTTTTGGATTTTCTTGAGCAACGGGATATGTGGAGTTTCAAAAGATCGTTTCCATGCATACGCAATATCCGATACACCCCATGCCCAGCGTTTCTCTTGTTCGTATCGACTGAGCAAAGATCTATACATGGTACCCGAGTTCACCGCATCGCCGTTGACTATCGTATAAAGCGGGATAGTTCGGATCTTATCACCATATGCAAAGAATGCTTGCAGGTGGATATGCCAGTCCTCAGGGATGATGTCCACATCCCAGTATCCGATGTCCTGGATCAACTTGAGATTGACAGAATAGGTAGAGATTTGTATGAGTTTTTCTTTATCTTGGAGATGTGCGAGTCGGACGATCGACGAGAGCGATGCCTGCATACGCACAAAAAATGACAACTCCCAGAAGTTGTTATACAAAAGTACCGGTGCCCAATAAAAGTGATAATACCTCTGTTCATCTCTGACGAACTCATAGGTGAGATAGCTCAGGTAATTTGACGGAAATTTGCTGTCAGCGTCACTGATCGTACAAATCACCTCATTGGCATCGTACCCTCGCTCAGCACACAAACGTGATATTTCTTTGGCTGCCCATGTTTGGTTACTGGCTTTTCCCGGTACTTCTGCCGGTGTCAGCTCATGGAAAGTCACCTTGATTGCGATACGATCACCGTATTTTTCTTGGAGCTGCTGAGCTTTCTGGGGTGCTTCATCCTCGCGCTTTTCAAACCCAAGCACGATAGTGACATTGCTGAGATAGGGGTAATCACCATACAGGATGCAGTCGATCGTCTCTGATAGTTTCTCGACTGTCTCCTTGAAACAAGGGATGATGATGAAGTGTTTGATACTCTTCCCCGGCTCATTTGGCAACGATCTCAGTTTTGAAAGATAGTTGTAGTGACTATGTTTGGTGAGCAGCATGTAGCTTCTGATGGCAAATACCGTCGTTTTGACTGACTGAAAGAAAAAGTAAATATCAAAGGCGATGATTGCGTATGCGACCACTGCAGGATGAAAAGGCGAGAGCCACAGAGGGGTAGTGAGAGTGACCCACGTAAGCAAAGTCACAAAGATTTCTGCAAATCGAGATGTATAGAACCACTTCATATATAAACAAATCTACTCAAATCATATACCCAATCTCATAGAATCATAGATATCATACTGGTACAAGGACTCATTTTGGGTTGTCCTTGACATTCTGAACACGTTTCGTTACTATTCAACTCGCTAAACAACCCATCGGTTTCATTTGGCGATTCATATTTTACCAATTTTGTAATAAATATGGCAGAAGGCGTCTTTCAGCGCACCAAACCCCACCTAAATATAGGTACTATCGGACACGTAGATCATGGAAAAACCACGACCACGTCCGCTATCCACTATGTCCTTTCCAAAAAGGGCCTAGCCAAGTTCCTCAAGTACGACGAAATTGATAAAGCTCCAGAGGAGAAGGCCCGTGGAGTGACTATCAATATTCATCACTCAGAATACGAGACCAAAAAGCGTCACTACGCTCATATCGATGCCCCAGGTCACGCTGACTACATCAAAAACATGATTACCGGAGCTGCACAGATGGACGGAGCAATCCTCGTCGTTTCTGCTCCAGATGGTCCTATGCCTCAGACTCGTGAGCATATCTTGCTCGCAAGTCAGGTAAACGTACCTTCTATCATCGTCTACTTGAACAAGTGCGATATGGTCCAAGATAAAGAGATCATCGACCTCGTCGAGATGGAAGTCCGCGACCTGCTCACCAAGTACAAGTATCCAGGAGACACCGTCCCGGTGATCCGTGGCTCATCGCTCAAAGCCCTTGAGGATGATCCAGAGTCTGTCGCAGCCATTGAGAAGCTCATGGACACCTGTGATGAGTACTTTGCAGACCCAGTACGTGCTCTTGATAAGCCATTCCTCATGCCTGTCGAAGACGTCTTCACGATCTCTGGTCGTGGAACCGTCGTTACCGGTCGTGTTGAGCGTGGCGTAGCCAAGGTCAACGAAGAAATGGAAATCGTTGGTATCACTGACACCAAGAAAACGGTGATCACGGGTATCGAAATGTTCCGCAAATCACTCGATCAGGCTCAAGCTGGTGACAACACCGGACTTCTGATCCGTGGTATTGAAAAAGACCAGGTACAACGTGGTCAAGTCATCGCAAAGCCTGGCACAGTCACTCCTCACACTGAGTTTGAGGCAGAGATCTATGTGCTCAAGAAAGAAGAAGGTGGACGTCATTCACCATTCTTCAAGGGATATCGACCACAGTTCTATATCCGAACCACTGACATCACGGGAGAGCTAGGACTCCCCGCAGGTGTTGAAGCGGTCATGCCTGGCGACAACGTCAAAATCACTGCCAAGCTCATCTATCCAGTTGCGCTTGAAGAAGGATTGAAGTTCGCTATCCGTGAAGGTGGACACACGGTAGGAGCTGGTGTCATCATCAAGGTGACAAAATAATAGTGTTGAAAATCACCCATCACCCAAGTAGAATACGCTTGGGTGATGATTTTTTCACCAGTATTGACAAACTCAGCTAGAAACCGCAATGTTCTAACTGAAGATTACCTATTTTGCACGTTTTCATATGCCAAAGGGACGCATCCGTATCAGACTCAAATCCTACGATTATCGTTTGATCGACGAAACGTGTCAAAAAATAGTCACCTCTGCGTTGCAGACAGGAGCTACCGTCAAAGGCCCCATCCCCCTCCCTACGAAACACGAGGTGTTTGTTGTGAACAAAGCATCATTTATCGATAAAGATGCTCGAGAGCACTTTGGTCTCAAGACACACAAGCGGTTGGTAGACATCGATAACCCTACTAATCAGACGATCGATACACTCATGCACCTTGAGCTACCCGCAGGAGTCGAGGTAGAAGTTAAAATGTAATCGATTGTAACTGAGGCGAGAGTGAGGTATAATCACCCGTCAAAAAGAATGTGAATTATTGTTTTGGTCCGTTTACTTATGCAACCCGTTTTGATCGCACAAAAAGGCATTATGTCACAGACATTCGATGAGTCTTCTCGTCGAGTACCCGTGACAGTTCTCCAGCTCAACAACCTGCTCCTCGCTGGGATCAAAACCAAAGCAGCAGATGGCTATGATGCGCTCAAGTTCGCTCTCGGCAAACGACGTCGAACTGACAAACCTACCCAAGGCACACTGAAAAAAGCCGGTATAGAGACAGCCCCAGCTCATATCAAGGAGGTTCGCATGCGCTCAGACATCTCCGACCGCATCGTCATCGAGTCTGACGGAATCAAGTCAGGTGACGCTACCGTCAAAATTGGCTCAACTATCCCTGCAACTGTCGTATTCAAGCAAAATGATTTGGTAGACGTGACGGGAGTTTCCAAGGGAAAAGGTTTCCAAGGTGGAGTGAAACGTCATGGATTTGCAGGTGGACCCAAAACTCATGGACAATCAGATCGCTGGAGAGCTCCAGGATCTATGGGTGCGACTACAACCCCAGGACGCACATTCAAGGGTCAACGCATGGCTGGTCGTATGGGCACCGAAACAGTGACTGTACGCAATCTCAAAATACTCGCAATCACTGATACATCACTGACGATACGAGGTCTCGTTCCAGGTATAGCTGGAGGAGTTGTGATAGTAAGACTTGCTCATTAAAGAAATACTAAATCCGCCAGCCGGCGGACTAAAAACTAAACATGGTTACCACGAAAAAACAAACAAAAAATAAAGAAGCCACTGCACGGGTGGTTTCTCCTGCTGGATCAGTGAAGGAAGCATCACTTACCTCACCTCTTTTCAATGCACAAGTCAATCTCTCGATGCTGGCCCAATACATCCGTGTATTTATGGCCAATGCCCGACAAGGCACTGCATCAACCAAAGATCGTTCACAAATCATCGGCACAACCAAAAAAGTTTACAAGCAAAAAGGCACCGGAAATGCTCGACACGGTAGTATGAAAGCCCCGATCTACGTCGGTGGAGGAATTGCAGGTGGACCAAAGCCTCGCGATTACTCACTCGGATTGTCAAAGAAGCAAAAAATAGTCGCCATGCAGTCAGCACTTTCTCAAGCAGCCAAGGCCGGAAAAATCATCCAACTCTCAAAAGATTTTGCATCATCAGTATCCAAGTCCAAACAATTTGTCACTGCGTTTACCCAAGCCAAGATCCCTACCCGTTCAACACTCCTTGTCGTCGACTCACAGCAAGAGGCGGGATTTGTCAAAGCAGTCCGCAATATCGCCGATGTGACCGTCGCCACGCAAGAAACAGTCAATCCATATCTGATTGCCCGAGCTCACCTCGTGGTGTTTAGCGATGTTGGATTTGAACAATTCGTCAAGAGATTTACTACATCACACGCACTATGAGCACAATTTTATCCAAACTCGTCACCGAAAAAGCATCACGTCTCGAGGGTGCTCTCGTCTACTCATTTGAGGTAGATATAGCTGCGTCAAAACACCAAATCGCCGAGTCGCTGTTTCAACTGTACGGAAAGCGAGCAGTGGCAGTACGTACCTCTACTCGCCCAGGTAAACAATATCGCGCAGGAAAATCACGGGCTATGCACGCAGCGGCTGACAAAAAGGTAGCATACGTCACCTTCAAAGAAGCACTCGGAAATATTATCCAATCTGCCAAATAACTATGAAGACGACTTCTCAACTTTTCACCAAACAGAAACCCCGAAAATCACTGACCACTTTGCTTGATAAGCATGCGGGTCGTGATATCTCAGGTACCGTCTCAGTGAGACATCGAGGTAGTCGTCAAAAGAGATACTATCGCCACATCGATTTTAAACGAGACAAGTTCGATGTCGCTGCCATCATCGAGTCAGTCGAATATGATCCCAATCGCAATGCACACATCAGCCTCGTCAAATACTCGGATGCAGAATATCGCTATATCATCAGTCCAGATGGACTCAAGGTAGGAGACTCGATCATCTCTTCTGATGATGCAGAGATCAAGCCGGGCAACTGTTTGCCCATGGGCAAGATCCCCGTTGGTATCGAAGTCCACAACATCGAAATCCACGCAGGTCAAGGAGCCAAGTTTGCTCGAGCCGCAGGAGTATTTGCTATGATCGTGGCTCGAGATGGAGATCTTGTACAGGTCAAGCTGGGATCAGGTGAAGTGCGCAAGTTCAGTGCTGCAGCCCGAGCAACAGTGGGAAGAGTCAGTAATATCAGTCACAAAGACGAGATCATCGGCAAAGCTGGACGCAAAATCCTCATGGGATGGAGACCAACAGTCCGAGGTACTGCTCAGAATCCTCGTTCACATCCACACGGTGGAGGTGAAGGACGCAGTGGTGAAGGTATGCATCCAAAGACTCCGTGGGGCAAGCAGGCCCGTGGAGTACGCACTCGAAATCGTCGCAAGTGGACAAAGTCTCTTATCATTTCGGCACGACCCCGATAATCCAAGTAGTTATGGAATCAAAACACATCTCCCGCAACGTGAACGTCTCAGTCCGCAAAGTGCGGATGATCATCCCTGAAATCAAAAAATTGACCCCCGCTATGTCACTGATAAAGCTAGCATATCTCCCTCATTCGGCTGCCAAATACATGAAACATGCGATCAAGACAGCTATGTCCAACGCAACTTCGACTTTGAAAGTGAGCGAAGATATGTTAGAATTCCGCAGAATACAAGCCGACCAAGGTATCACCTTGAAGCGTTTCCGTGCTGGATCACGAGGAAGCCCGCTTCCTGTTGTGCGTCGCATGACCCATATAACAGTGGTATTAGGCGAAAAGAAACTGGCCGTGCAGCCAGCTCCTCAGAAGTCAAAAGTCAAACCTGAGGAAAATAAAGAAGTCAAAAAAGAAGTCAAAAAAGTGAAGTCTGCACCAAAAAAGAAAGCAGTTACCACTGAAAGCGAAGCGAAGAGTTAAATTTATTGCTGATTTATGGGTCAAAAAGTACATCCAACAGGTTTACGCATAGGAATCACCAGAAACTGGCAGTCTCGTTGGTTTTTCTCAAACAAAACCCAATTTAGACTTGCCATAGCCGAGGACAGCTTTATCCGTGAAGAACTGATGAAAAAGTTCACCTCAGCCTCGGTGGTAGGTGTTGATGTCGAGCGACAGATCAACAAAATCTCAGTCATCATCCATGCAGTCAAACCAGGTGTCATCATCGGACGAGGCGGTAAAGGACTCGAAGATGTGAAGGCGATCATCATGAAGCACATCAAGAAAAACACATCTAAAAAAAGCAAAGATCAAAAGATCGATATCAAGATTGAGCCAGTCAAGAAGCCATTTGCAGTCGCATACTATGTCGCACAAGTGATCTCTGACAAGCTCGTCCGAGGATTCCCTCATCGTTCAACAGTCCACAAGGCTATGAATCAAGTGATCGAATCAGGTCTCAAAGGTGTGAAGGTACAGCTCGGTGGACGTATCGGCGGAGCTGAGATCTCCCGACGAGAAAAATATTTTGAAGGTACCGTCCCCACATCGACTATCCGTGAAGACGTAGATTATGCACAGTATCCAGCACTGACAAAGTCAGGATATGTAGGAGTTAAAGTTTGGATTTGTCGCTAACGATTATGCTTTCCCCAAAAAGGCTCAAATACCGCAAGCAGTTCAGAGGCATGTGGCGCAAAATTGCAACAAAAGGTGACAAGCTCGCCTTTGGTGCGTTTGGTCTCAAATCACTTGAAGCTGGATGGATCAAAGATCGTGAAATCGAAGCTACACGCGTGGTGTTTGCTCGTGCTACCAAAAAAGCGGGAAAGTATTGGAATCGGATTTTTCCTGACAAACCATATACCAAAAAACCTCCAGAGGTGACCATGGGAGCAGGCAAGGGAGATCTGGATCACTATGTAGCCTCTGTCTCACCAGGTAGAGTACTTTTCGAGATAGACGGATTGTCTGAAACAGAATCAAGACTCGTCATGAAACAAGTTGCATCAAAGCTTTCTGTACTCACCAAGTTCACCGTACGCGCATAACTATGAAATCAACAAAACAAAAATACCAGTCAATGAGCAAAACAGATCTGCAGAAGGCTCTGCTTTCTCTGAATGCATCTATGGTACAGGCTATGTCGTCCCGACGAGAAGATCCAAAAGCAAATGCAAAGATATATCATTTACGCAATCAAAAAGCAGTTATCTCAACCTTTCTCAATCAGAAAGCAAAATTATCATAATCAAAACATATGCCACACACTAAAACCGGCACGGTAGTCTCAACAGCGATGAACAAGACAGTGACTGTCAAGATGGTCAGAACACTTCGTCATCCACGGTATCAAAAAGTGATCTCATTGACCAAAAAGGTCAAAGCCCACTCAGAAATACCGACGATACAGGTCGGAGACACAGTCGAGATAGTCGAGTGCAGACCAATTTCAAAAACAAAACATTTTAGAGTTGTCCAAAAAATTTCTTAAAATACCATGTTACAGCTTAGAAGTATGATCAATGTCGCAGATAACTCAGGAGCCAAGATCGTTTCGATGATCGGCATCCCGGGCCGTGGACGCAAAATGAAGGCGTCAGTCGGTGATGTGATCACCTGTGTCGTCAAACATGCAGTACCCCATGGTCAGACAAAGAAAAGCGAAGTCGTGCGCGCAGTCATCGTCCGTACGCGAAAAGAAAAAGGTCGTGCTGATGGTAGCTATATCCGATTTGACGACAACGCATGCGTGATACTTGCCGGCAAGGATGTCACTGATCCAAAAGGCACACGTGTATTCGGACCTATCGCCAAAGAAGTCAAAGAAAAAGGATTCGCAAAAATTTCGTCTCTAGCGGAGGAGATATACTAACTATTTGATATACGTATGAAAATCCATAAAGGCGACACCGTCCAAATCATCGCAGGCAAAGATGCCGGAAAAAAAGGCAAAGTCGAGACTGTGTTTGAAAAAACAAACAGTGTACTCGTGCCTGAGATGAATACCTATAAAAAACATGTGAAAAAGTCAGAAGGTTTCCCTCAAGGGGGGATCGTGCAGTTGTCACGACCACTTGATACATCGAAAGTATCTTTTGTGTGTCCCAAGTGTAGTAAAGCATCACGGATCGGATACAAGGACGTCGAAGGAGTCAAAAAAAGATTTTGCAAAAAGTGCGAACAAGTTATCTAAGCGTAGAGACAGAATATGTTATACAAAGATTTTTACAATCCAACCAATCTCAAGAAATCGACTGATGCCTTTGGCGTCAAGAATATTTTTGCGATCCCCCGAATCCTGAAAGTTGTCCTCAACGTAGGTGCGGGAGAGTCTGTCGTCAACAAAAACGTGACTACAGAAATCGCCAAGCAAATCACGATGATCGCTGGCCAAAAAGCAGTCATCACAAAGGCCAGACGCTCAGTATCAGCATTCAAAATCCGTGAAGGCCTAGCCATAGGGGTGAAAGTCACCTTGAGAGGCAAGAAAAAAGTAGACTTTGTTGATAAGCTTATTCATGTGGTCATTCCGTTACTCAAAGACTTCAGAGGCATCAAGCACTCTGCCGTTGATCAGAGTGGCAACTTGAATATCGGTTTCACCGAACAGACTATATTTCCCGAGATTGATTTTGATTCAGTAGACAAGTTGCGCGGTTTACAAGTGACCATCACGACCAACGCACGCTCACATGAAAAAGGCAAAAAGCTATTCGAACTATTAGGAATTCCATTTGAAAAAAAGTAATATGGCATCCAAATCAACGATCGTCAAACTATCAGCAAAACAGAAGTTCAAGGTACGGGATCACAACTTATGTGCGTTCACTGGGAGAACACGCGGATATATTCGTCGCTTTGGGATGAGCCGTATAGTGTTTCGTGAAAAAGTTCTCAGAGGCGAAATCCCGGGTGTTAAAAAATTGTCTTGGTAATATCTTATGACACGTTCTCTAAAAAAAGGCCCACTCGTTGATCCAAAACTTTTCAAAAAAGTCATGGCTCAAAAACAGACAAAAACGATTACACCCATCAAGACATGGTCACGATCTTGCCAGATATCGCCAGAGTTTGTTGGTCACAAATTTGCTATCCACAACGGACGTATTTTCAAAGAAGTACTTGTCACTGAGTCGATGGTAGGACACCGACTCGGCGAGTTTTCATTGACTCGTACGTTCAGAGGACACGGTAAAGTTACCAAGCGAACCATGGAGAAGACCTAAATACTATTTTTATTGCACTATGTTAGCAGTCGTTGATTCAGTAATCAGAATAAAAAACGGATATCTTGCCTCACGAGAGAGTGTGGATGTACCACACACCAAGCTGGTGCAAAATATCCTCGAAAAGCTTGTTGCAGAAGGCTATATACTTTCTTTTGCCGTAGAAACTGACGGTCCAAAGAAGTCGTGTGTCGTGCAGCTGAGCTATACCAACGGCAAAGCAAAGTTTACAGATCTCAAACTCATGTCTAAACCAGGTCAGAAAACATACGTGAGTGTCGATGAAATCCCCAAGGTGCTCAATGGACTCGGGATTGCGATCCTTTCCACCACCAAAGGCGTGATGACGGGACGTGAAGCGCGCAAAGCAGGTATCGGCGGAGAATTGTTGTTTACTATTTGGTGAGTATAAAAAATATGTCGAAAATTGGAAATCAACCCATCCCCCTAGAAGGTGTAAAGATGACTCAGAACGGAGACGTCCTTTCTTTTACCGGGCCAAAGGGTACAAACACAGTAGAGATACCTCATATCCTGAAAGTAAAGGTAGAAAATAACGTTTTGACTCTGAGTCGATCAGGCGACAGTGTCAAAGCAAAATCTTTGCACGGATTGTCCCGGGCACTGATTGCAAACGCAGTCAAAGGAGTGACGAAAGAGTGGGAGAAGAGACTCGAGGTCGTCGGGACCGGGTTTGGCGTATCACTCAAATCAGGTGACGCAGTATTCAAAGTAGGATTCTCACATCAGGTGACATTTCCAAAGAAAAAAGGACTCACCTATTCGATCGAAGGTCAATCTATCTTGATCATCAGTGGAGTGGACAAGCAGCAAGTAGGCGAGGCAGCCCATCTCGTGCGAGCAATCAGACCACCTGACGCATACAAAGGCAAGGGTATCCGATATCTCGGAGAAGTTGTGAAGTTGAAGGCAGGTAAGAAAGTGAAGACCGCATAAATTTACTCGAATATACATATATGAAACAATTAACCAACAGACTCTATCGTCGCAAAGTACGAGTCAGCAGCAATATCCGCGGGACAGCTGACCGTCCTCGTGTGGCTATACATCGGACCAACAAATTCATTTTTGCTCAGGCTATCGATGATGTTGCGACCAAAACCATTTTGTCTGCCACGTCCAAACTATTTGAGAAACCAGATATCACCAAGACCGTAGCTGCATCACAAGCAGGTGTCGATATGGGTGAAAAGCTAAAAAAAGCACACGTAAAAACTGTAGTGATTGACCGGAGTAGATTCCATTATCAGGGCCGGCTCGCAGCGTTTGTCGAAGGACTTCGCAAAGCAGGCATACAAGTTTGATTATTTTTAATTATCAAGTACCTATAGACCTATGAGAAACATGAGAGAAAAAAGCACCGATGGCATAGAGGAAAGAACTCTTCTGCTCCGCCGTGTGTCAAAGAAAACAACAGGTGGAAATCATGCAACCTACTCAGCTCTGGTGGCGGTTGGTGATAAAAATGGCAAAGTTGGGATCGGTCTTGGACGAGGACTTGAAGTCCCTCAGGCACTGCAAAAAGCCTCAACATACGCACGAAAACACATGATTTCAGTGCCCCGTTTTCACAATAGCATTCCCCATCAGATCACGAGTGAATTCAAAGCAGCCAAGATACTTCTGAAGCCGGCGCCCGAAGGAACTGGATTGAAGATAGGTGGCGTCGCGCGGGTGATATTTGATCTTGCCGGTATTTACAATGCCTCAGGAAAGATGTTGGGGTCTCGTAATCAAATCGCAAACACCTATGCAGTCATGAAGGCATTGGGTAGTCTCAAAGATCGTACAGTGCCAGTTGCAAAGATCTAATACTAGTTACATTCAACGTATGAACACACTCAATCAGTTGCCACCAACGACTATCCCCAGCTACAGACGACGTGGTCGTGGTCTCGGTTCGGGACGAGGATCAAAATCCGGACGAGGCACTACTCGCCATCAAACAGCGCGTACCAACATGCCACTGCATTTTGAGGGTGGCCAGGGACGGATAGTGAAAAAATATCCCTTATTGCGCGGTAAGTTTCAAAACAGACCATCTACTCCACTTCCATACATCTTAGGTCTGAGCCAAATCGCTTCGTTGACCGGAGAAATCAATGTGAAGGTGCTCATCGAAAAAAATATGGTGCCTGCAGATGCGGCCCAGGTGGGAGTGAAGATATTGTTTGATAAAGATACCACGCAGACATTGACTCTGGCGGTGAGCACATCAGCTTCAGTCAAAGCTGCAGTCGAAAAAGCAGGGGGCAAAGTTATCCCACAATCATGAAATCACTCGTCCAGTGGGTCACTACCGTATGGAGAGACACGACAGTCCGTAGAAAGGTTTTGTTTACTTTGTTTTTGATTTTCATTTTTCGTGTCTTTACTTTTGTACCCACCTCCATCATCAAGATAGATAGCCTTCAGGAGCTCTTCAAGACCAATCAATTTCTTTCACTGCTCGATATATTTTCAGGTGGAACACTCGTCAACTTTTCTGTGATGGCGCTTGGACTCAACCCGTACATCAATGCCTCCATCATTCTTCAACTCATGACCATGGTCGTGCCCCAGCTCGAGGCACTCCAAAAAGAAGGCGAATATGGACGATTCAAAATCAACCAGTACACACGATTGCTGACCTTGCCACTCACACTAGTACAGGGTGTCGGCATCTTTTATCTTCTCAAGAACAATAACTTGGTCCACACAGCAGCAAATGGCCAGGTTCCGTTTCTCGAATTCATATCCTTCATAGCGACCATGGTGGCAGGTACATATATATTGATGTGGTTTGGTGAGTTGATTTCAGAATATGGACTTGGCAATGGCATCTCACTCATCATCTTTGCAGGCATAGTCAGTAGACTGATCCCCAGTGTATGGAGGACTTCATCTATCACCGGCCAAGAGAATATACTCAATACACTCATCTTTGCCGGACTTTTCTTGCTCGTCATCGCAGGCGTCGTATTTATCAGTCAAGCGGTACGCAAGATACCCGTATTTTATGCGAAGCGGGTCAAGGGCAACCGTATGTATCAGTCTGCGTCAAACTTTCTACCACTCAAACTCAATCAGGCAGGAGTCATCCCGATCATCTTTGCAGTTTCATTTGTCCTCTTTCCCCAGTTGATTGGGAACTATTTCCAGTATTCGACCAATCCTACGATCCAGTCTGTAGCTCGATTTTTGGTCACTGCCTTTCAGGTCAATGGACTCGTGTATAGCATAGCTTACTTTGTCCTCGTCGTTGCATTTACTTTTGTATATACCATGATTGTTTTCAACCCACAAAAGATCGCAGATGAAATACAAAAGAACGGCGGCTTCATCCCTGGAGTGAGACCGGGCGCAACGACCAAAAACTATCTACAAAGTGTCATACTCAAGCTGACGACAGTCGGAGCCCTATTTCTCGGCGTGATTGCTATAATACCCTCTGTCATATCAGCTCTGACTGGAGTGACCGCACTCGTCGTAGGCGGCACCAGCATCCTGATCGTCGTGTCCGTCGTCCTGGAGACATTGAAGTCTATCGAATCACAGATATCAGCTCGGAACTATGA
>CAZJWN010000008.1:0-6804 GCA_964550105.1 uncultured Gammaproteobacteria bacterium | reverse complement strand
GATAAATTGGAAATTATTTAGAACTTGGTCCGCCAGTTGGCGGATTGAAAATTGAAGATTATTTGCAGATTGGAAATTGAAGATTGTGTATTTGCTTAGCGTCTAGTATTTGATATTTTTTTATACATATGGCAAAAAAAAGCTCACGCGTCAGACTCGGTCTCGTATGTGATACCTGTGGATCACAAAACTATGTTACTACCAAAAACAAAGTGAACACCACAGAGTCTCTGGTAGCCAAAAAGTTCTGTCCTACCTGTGGTGCTCATCACACTCACAAAGAAAAGAAGAAGTTGGGCTGATACAATATCGTCATGAACATAGTATTGCTTGGCATCCAGGGTGCAGGAAAATCTACACAAGGCAACTTACTCTCCAAACAGCTCAAGATACCCTATCTGTCTACGGGTCATATCTTTCGCGAAATAGCAAAGGAAAAGACGACTTTGGGCCGTCATGTCAAAGAAATCATCAATACTGGCTCGCTCATCCCCGACAGCAAAACGATAGAGATCGTGAGTGAATATCTCCAACGCAGCGAGTACTCACATGGGTATATCCTAGACGGGTTTCCTCGGACTATCGGACAAGCCAAGGCATTCAAAGCGTCACTCACCAAAGTGATCTATCTCCATATCGATGAAAAAGAAGCGCTCTGGAGACTCTCGATGCGCGATGATAGTGCCCGCGAGGACAATACGATCCAAGCAGTCCAAAAGCGCATCCAGCAGTTTGAGGTAAATACCAGACCCGTACTGAAGTACTATGAAAGAAAGGATATCCTCGCTGTTGTGGATGCCCAACTGACTGTAGAAAAGGTGAACGAAGAAATCCTCAAGAGTCTTGGCAAAGAGATCATCGATCATCACCTCTCCACATGGAAAAATAAAAAAAAGACTCTTTTGTGCATCACTGGACTTGCGGGTTCCGGAAAAAGTGAAGCGATGGATCATTTTGTATCCAAAGGCCTTCCCGCAATCTCACTCGGCGACATAGTAAATGAGTATGTTGACTTGCATAAACTTGGCCACACCGAGGATATACATCGGAAAATGAGGATGCAGTTGCGTGAGAAACATGGCCTTGCCTCGCTTGCTATTGAGTCAAAAGACAAAATAGACGTCATGCTGCAAAAGAGCAATATTGTAATTGTAAGCGGAACATACACACTTGAAGAATATGAGTATCTCAAATCTGTCTATCCAGATGCAGACGTGTATATCTTGGCTGTGTATGCAGACAAGAAAGTTCGATATGAGCGTGCATCAAAGCGCGGATATCGTCCTGAGTTGTTCGGGCCAGATCGCGACTTGAACGAGCTAAAAGATCTAGGCAAGGGAAACTTGATTGCGTACGCAGATTTTCTGATAAAAAACAACTTCAGCAGGCAAGATTTCTTGGACAAACTCGATGAGGTATACCGAGCTATTTATTTTAGTTGAAGTGCCTCATCTCACATGACATACGCCAAAACTCCCGCCGAAATCGCCACCATGCGTGAGTGTGGCAAAAGACTTAGAAAAGTCACTTCGATACTCATCCCCTCGATCAAATCTGGGCAGACAACCATAGCGATAGAGGAGTACGCTACCTCCCTCCTGCGTGAGCAGGGTATCGAAGGATCGTTCAAAACGGTCGATGGCTACCAGTGGAACACCTGCACAGCGGTGAACAACCAAGCTGTCCACACCATACCCTCGTCCTACGTCCTCCAGCCAGGCGATGTGCTCACTGTCGACATCGGGGGGCTCTATCAGGGGTACCATACCGATTGGGCGACGACCATCATCGTCGACAACATAGCAGATACGAAAAAAGAGCAGTTTTTGGAAGCTGGCCGAAAAGCCCTCGCCTTGACCCTGAGCAGACTGAAAGTCGGGGAGTACCTCTCCGTAGTCGGAGAGACTATGCAAAGTCAGATCGAAGGGGCGGGATACCGGGTCATGAAGGACCTGACGGGGCACGGGATCGGGCGTGAGCTGCACGAAGACCCCTATATCCCCAACTATGTCACTCATCACAAGAAAAAAGGCTACCGAATCGAGGATGGATTTGTAGCTGCTATCGAGGTCATTTACAGTCAATCGACCGAAAAGATGACTCAAACTGATCCCCAGAGCTGGTCGATCGACACGGCCGATGGGAGCCTTGCTGCTTGCTTTGAGCACACGGTGCTCGTCACTCAAAATGGCGTGGATATTCTGACGTGATGTGGTACAATTTAATGCTCATATATGGCGAATCAAGTCTCAAATCAAGTGGTTGTATTGGAGGGTGAAGTCATGAAGAATCTCCCCAATACCCTATTTGAGGTCAAGGCTAAGGATAGCGATGTCGTCATATTGTGCTATTTGTCTGGTAAGATGCGCAAGCACTATATCAAGATATTACCCGGTGACAAGGTGCGTTTTGAGGTGACTCAGTATGATATGGGTCGCGGTCGCATAGTTTTCCGACAAGCAGCGTAAACCAATATCTATGAAATCACACTCAGCAGTCAAAAAAAGATGCCCTTCTTGTCGTATTGTAGTACGACGGGGTCGGATGCAGGTCACATGTAAAAATTCAAAATGTCGTCAACGACAAGGCTAATCTAAACTCTATGGCACGTCTATTTGGAATCGTATTACCTGATACTCGACGTATCGACTACGGACTAACTATCTTGAAAGGGATTGGTTGGACACTGTCAAAAAAAGTACTCGTACAGGCCAAAATCGACCCCTCGGTACGCATCAAAGATCTGAGCGAAGAACAACTCAAAAAGATCTCAGTTGCCATCGAGTCACATATCAAGGTCGAAGGTGATCTCCGTGAAGAGACCACAGACAATATCAAACGACTGCGTGAGATCGGGTGTTATCGTGGTATACGCCACATCCGCAATCTCCCTGTCCACGGCCAAAGAACCAAGTCCAATGCCCGCACCAAACGAGGAAAGAGAAAGACCGTCGGAGCGCTGAAGAAAGAGGATCAAGTCAAGCTCGAAACAGCAAAATCAGCAGCACCCGCTGCTGCAGCTGCTCCCGCAAAAAAGTAATTTGAACAAACATACATCATATGGCCCCAACCAAAAAACCAACAAAGCAAAAACGACAAGTTGATCACGCCCTGGTGCATATCACGGCTACCTTCAACAATACCATCGTGACTATCGCTGATCAGGGCAACAACCCGATCATCGTCGCCTCAACCGGTATGCACGGATTCACCGGAACTCGTAAGTCCACTCCGCATGCAGCCACGATCACGACCGACGGAGCGATGCAAAAAGCAGTCAATGAGCATGGAGTGCGCAAGATAGATGTATTTGTCCGCGGCATCGGACCAGGACGTGAGGCAGCGATGCGCGTGCTCAAAGCGAGTGGATGTGAAGTAGACAAAATCGTTGATGTGACTCCGATCCCACACAATGGGGTACGCGCACCAAAGATACGAAGAGTCTAAGTTTAAGTTCCAAATTACAAATCCCAAATAAATACCAAAATATCAAGCTCTCAAAATAAACTGAAACTTATTTGGAACTTGGGACTTGGAATTTGAAAATTATTACGCCAATTTATCACTAGTTATTTCCGTTTTCTATGAGATATACCGGACCACGAAATCGACTTGCACGCCGCAACGCGGTAGACCTTGAGTTGAAAACTTTTGGGTCCAAGAGTCACAGCAATCTCATGCGCAAATTGTCTACTCCTCCCGGGGAGCATGGTGCCAATACGCGTCGTAAAATCTCAGAACATGCCAAGCAACTCCGTGAAAAGCAAAAGTTGCGATTCATGTTCGGTCTCAGTGAGCGGCAAATGGGCAATCACTTCATCGAAGCCAAAAGAGCCAAGGGCAACACGGGAAAACTCATGTGTGAAGTCCTTGAGTCACGCCTCGACAACGTCGTCTATCGAGCAGGATTTGCTCCAACGAGAGCTGCCGCGAGACAGCTCGTGTCCCACGGTCATATCAAAGTCAACGACCGCAAGCTGACTGTCCCCTCGTATGAGACCAAAGTGGGCGAAATGGTGTCGTTTTTGTCAGATAACTCGAGTAAAATCCCCGCGATCGAAAGTGCACTCGCGCGCAAAGATGTCCCCGTTGCAGGATGGATCAAGCGCGATGGCTTGAAAGCTACGGTTTTGCAAACACCGAGCTCTGAAACAGTCGAGAAACTTATCAATATGCGTCTCATTATTGAGTTTTATTCAAAATAACTCTATGTATACACCTACTTTCTATACCAAACGAACAGTCACCGTACCTGGCTCACATGAAACTTTTGTATTTGAGCCACTTGCTCAAGGATTTGGTCAGACACTTGGCAACAGCTATCGTCGCACGTTGCTCTCAGCCATCCCTGGCGCAGTCATCACGGCCGTCAAGTTTGCGGGTGCATCACATCTTTTCTCGACCCTTCCGGGCGTCAAAGAGTCTCTCCTTGATATCGTGCTCAGTCTCAAGCAAGTCAGATTCAAAGTACCCAAGGAAGGCACCTATGCGATGAGTCTCATCGCCAAGGGTGAGGGCAAGATCTATGCCAAAGATATCGAAGGTGACGTCGAAGTCGTCAACAAAGATCTGTATATCGCCGAGATCACGACCGAAAAAGGCAAGATCGACTTTGAAGCTATCGTCCAATTCGGATATGGATTCAGTCCGACCGAAGAGCGCGAGGCTACTGAAGCTGGATACATCGCCATCGATGCCTCATTCTCTCCTGTACAGCTCGTGAACTTTTCAGTCGAAGATGCTCGTGTCGGTCGCAAATCAAACTACGAAAAGTTGACTCTCGAAGTCAAAACAGACGGCAGTATCTCACCTGAAGATGCAATCAAATCAGTCAACAAGATCTTGATCGCTCACTTTACTCATGCACTATCGGGAGCAGACGTAGCCCCTGAAACGAGTGAGAAAGATGCCTCAGCCATCATCATATCCAACGACAGATCCAAAGCACTCGAGACTATCATCGATGAGCTCAACCTGCCATCACGAGTCATCAATGCACTCTTGCGTGAAAAGATCGAGACCGTTGCCGACCTGCTCAAGCGTGGCAAGTCTGACCTCGTCGGACTCAAGGGTGTCGGTCGCAAATCAATCGATCTCATAGATGCTGAGCTGAAGAAGATGGGTGTCGAGCTTGCCTAATATCAATGTGAGTGGGGATCATATGAAACATCAAATATCAAAAATCAAAGTCAAAGACGGATCTGATGCGAATCAGATGCTCGTGAAAAAGCTCGTGCGCAACTTTGTTGCCCACGGTACCCTCGAGACCACAGCTACCAAAGCCAAGATCCTCAACGCGGTCATGCAAAACCTCGTCCACAAGGCTCTCTCTGGTACGGAGGCATCAGTCAACATCCTGTTACCCTATTTGCAAAATCGCAAAGCCGTCGATGCATTTGTCGCCGAGATCACCACCCGCCAAGGTACTCACCCTGCTTCAGGCAGTGTGAAGATGCTCAAGCTCGGGACTCGCCCCGGTGATGCAGCCTCGATCGTCCGTGTCGTCTGGACTCATCAAATCCCAGAGGCCAAAAAAGAAGCTAAAAAAGAAGTTAAAAAAGTAGAGAAAGTCAAAAAGACCACATAATTCATCCCTATGCTTACCTCACTCACTCATACAACTACCTCATCGAAAGCGCCCCACATCGTCCGCAAGTGGCATCTCGTCGATGCCAAGGGTATGGTCCTCGGCAAGGTCGCCACCAAGGTCGCAACACTCCTCCAAGGCAAACACAAAGTCTCCTATGTCGATCACCTCGACACAGGTGATGCAGTCGTGGTCATCAATGCAGCTCAAGTGGTCGTCACCGGCCGCAAAGCCGTCCAAAAGGTCTATACGAACTATTCAGGATACCCAAATGGCTTGCGCAGTGAGGCCTTTGAGGTCTATTTTGCGCGACTTCCTCATGAGGTCGTCCGTCGCGCCATCTCCGGCATGCTTCCCAAAAACAAGCTCCGAGATCGTCGCCTTGCTCGCTTGCATGTCTATCCAACTGATGCACATCAACATCAAAAAGATTTAGCCTAATCATCATATCTTGTATCGTCTATGGCAGAAACCAAAACAACCAAACCAAAAAAAGAACCATCACTCGCATACTACGAGGCCGTTGGACGATGCAGTGAAGCAGTCGCCCGAGTCCGCGCCTACCTCGTGAAAAAAGGTGGGACCAAGATTGGTGAAGTCGAGCACAAAGCCGGCACATTTATCGTCAATGGCAAAGATCTCGTCAAAGCATATCCTTTGTTGACTGATCAACTCGTCTGCCAAAAGCCCCTCAAAATCACCGAGTCTCCTGATCGATTCGTCATCAGTGTCAAAGTCTCAGGTGGAGGAGTCACCGGTCAGATCGGAGCCATCGCTCATGGTCTTGCCCGTGCTCTGTCACTCGAGCCTACTGGAGCCGATCGCATGAAACTGCGTGTTTCAGGTCACCTGACCCGTGATGCGCGCACTCGTGAGAGACGCATGATCGGCACCGGAGGCAAATCACGCCGACGCAAGCAATCTCCAAAGCGTTAAACTATCGATTAGTATGTCTAGACCCACTGAGCAAAGACCAAACTACCACTTTAACCCTTTCACAAGGCGCCTTGTGAATATGGACACCGAACCCTATGATACTTTAAGTTGGCCAGCACTATATAGACCTATACCCACTAACCGTCCAAATCTGATAGGATCGATCACCCCTCTAAAATTGAGAAAACAACTTGCCCAACCAATTTGGCCGGATTATCGTGCTGTAACGCCACTTGAGCAGCCAATCTTGCCCCTCGTTGTCAGGCTTACGGGTAAGCCCG